>JAAPAA010000111.1 GCA_012274165.1 Thiobacillaceae bacterium | reverse complement strand
TTGACCGGATCGATGCGGCCAGTGAGACCATGCCAGCGGGGATCGGGCTGGGTGACGGTGATGCTCACGTGCAGGTTGGGATGCGCGCGCGCAGCGGCTTCGAGTTCGTCGTGGAAGAGGATTTCGCGGCTATCCGACACGCTGTAGACCAGATGCACGCGGGTCGAAAGTCGCGCGTCGCGCACGTGACGAAAGATCGAAAGCAGCGGGGTGACGCCGACGCCGCCGCCGATCAACACGATGTTATCGCTCATTTCCGGCAGGTAGACAAACGGCCCCTGGCCTTGCGTCACTGTGACCTGATCGCCGACGCGCGCAGTTTCATGCACCCAGCGCGCCAGCGGATGCCGTGCGCTGGCCTTGATCGCCAGCTCGATTTCACCCTGATGGATGGGCGAGGTGGTGATGGAATAGCCCGCAGTGTGCGGGGTGCCGTCAACCGTGATGCTCAGATCCACCCACTGTCCTGGCAGAAACCGGAAGTTCGCATCGGGGATGGCCAGTCGCAGAACGCGAATGCTGGGTGTGGCGGGGGTGATCGCCGTGATGCGTGCGTCAAAAAGGTGCAAGGTTTAGTCCGGTTTTTTGTTGGAACGGTCTTCGTCGAATGTTAGCGAAGCCGAGTTGATGCAATAGCGCGTTCCTGTGGGCGCGGGGCCGTCGGGGAAGACATGGCCGAGGTGTGAACCGCAGCAGCGGCACAGCGCTTCGACACGCGTCATGCCATGGCTGGAATCGGTTTTTTCGGCGACCGCATCGGCATGGATGGCTTGGTAAAAGCTCGGCCAGCCAGTGCCCGAATCGAACTTGGTGCTGGACGCGAAAAGCGGTTCGCCGCAGGCCGCGCAGCGATATTCGCCGTCTGCATGGTTGTCCCAGTATTGGCCGGTGAACGCGGGTTCGGTGCCGTGGTCGCGCAATATGCGATATTGCTCGGGGCTGAGTTCGGCGCGCCATTCGGCGTCGGTTTTGGTTTTGTCGAAGCTCATGGCAGGTCTCCTATATGCCCGAAGTTTACCCTTAGCCTGAGGCGGCTGGACGATTTGACCCTGCGGATGAAATGGTGTTCGCTGCAAGGTTGACAGCGTCATCGTGTCGGGTTTATTCTTCGTTCAGGTATTAGACTGAGTCTAAAAGCCATTTATCCCCGTCTGGAATCCTGGTCGGGGGATAAATATGTCAATGTTGAAAAGCATTCCGTTCAATCCAAGGATCATTTAAATTAAGGAGCTAGGGTTATGCAACTCAAGGGTTCGAAAACTGAAGACCATCTGAAGGCCGCCTTTGCAGGCGAATCACAAGCCAACCGCCGCTACCTCTACTTCGCAGCAAAAGCTGACGTGGAAGGTTACAACGACGTTGCTTCTGTGTTCCGCTCGACTGCAGAAGGCGAAACCGGCCACGCGCACGGCCACTTGGAATATCTGGAAAAGTGCGGCGACCCCGCAACCGGCATGGCTTTTGGCCCCACCGCCGACAACCTGAAAACCGCGATCGCTGGCGAAACCCACGAGTACACCGACATGTACCCGGGCATGGCCAAGGATGCACGCAGCGAAGGCTTTGACGAAATTGCCGACTGGTTTGAGACGCTGGCCAAGGCCGAGCGTTCGCACGCCAACAAGTTCCAGAAAACGCTGGACACCCTGGGCGCTTAATCGCGCACAGGCAAAAAGCGGGTCGGTGACGGCCCGCTTTTTTTTTGAATCTAAGACTATATTTATACCCAGTCTAAATTGGAGTTCGCATGAACACCCGCGAAGGCAGTCTCGAAGCCCCCACCCGTCACCCGCTCGACTGGAAAAATCCGGATTTTTACGATGAGGACAAGCTCAACCATGAACTAGAGCGCACCTTTGATATTTGTCATGGCTGCCGTCGTTGCGTGTCGCTGTGTACCGCGTTCCCGACCCTGTTCGACCTGGTCGACAATTCGCCGACGATGGAAGTGGATGGCGTCGCCAAGCCCGACTACTGGAAAGTGGTCGATGAGTGCTATTTGTGCGATCTCTGTTACATGACCAAATGCCCCTATGTGCCGCCGCATCCGTGGAATCTCGATTTCCCGCACACCATGCTGCGCGCCAAGGCGATCAAATTCAAAAAGGGCGAGACAACCTTCCGCGACAAGCTGCTTTCCAGCACGGATGCGATGGGCAAGCTCGCCTCGATCCCGGTGGTGGTGCAGGCGGTCAACGCCAGCCTGAAGAGCAAGCCGATCCGCAAGATGATTGGCAGCGTGCTGCAGATCCACCCGGATCGCCAGCTGCCCGAATACGACAGCGCCAAATTCCGCTCCACTGCCAGGCCGCGCGGTGACTTCCCGCCCATAGCGGGTGAGCGCACTCCCGGAAAAGTGGCGATTTACGCCACCTGTTATGTGAACTACAACGAGCCTGGCATCGGCCACGACTTGTTGAAACTTTTGGCGCACAACGAAATTCCTGCCGTGCTGGTGGAAAAGGAAGCCTGCTGTGGCATGCCCAAGCTGGAACTGGGCGATCTTGGCGCGGTAGAAAAACTCAAGGAGGTGAATATCCCGCATCTGGTCAAGCTCGCGCGCGAAGGCTATGCGATCCTGACCGCTGTGCCGTCATGCACGCTGATGTACAAGCAGGAACTGCCGCTGATGTTCCCTGACGACACCGACGTGCAAGCCGTGAAGGAAGCGATGTGGGATCCGTTTGAATACCTGATGGCGCGCAACGTCGACGGCCTGTTGAAAACTGATTTCAAATCCCCGCTTGGCAAGGTGGCCTATCACGTGCCGTGTCACCAGCGGGTTCAGAATATCGGCAACAAGACCCGCGACGCGCTGCAACTGGCCGGGGCCAAGGTGACGATAGTCGAGCGTTGCTCAGGCCATGATGGTACTTGGGGGGTGAAATCCGAATATTTCGATAAATCGATGAAGATCGGCAAACCGGTGTTTCGGCAGATGGCTGAATCGCAACCCGATTACGTGAGTTCCGACTGTGCGATTGCCGCACGCCACATCCTGCAAGGCATGGGGGAAGGCGCAACCGCCGAGAAGCAACACCCGATTACGCTGATGCGCATTGCATACGGCCTCGAATAACGATTTGAGCAAGGAGTCAAACATGCCGCATATCACCCGTGACAGCCTGATGAGTCTGGAAAGCTACGCCAAGATCCGACCTGCTTATCGCAGCGAAATGATTGCGCATAAGAAAAACCGCGCTGTGGCGTTGGGCGAACACGTGACGCTGGTTTTTGAAGACGAAAAAACCATGCGTTATCAGATTCAGGAAATGCTGCGCGCCGAGCGCACCTTCGAAGACGCGGGCATTCAGGACGAACTTGACGCCTACAACCCGATGATCCCGGATGGGTGCAACTGGAAAGCCACCATGATGATCGAGTATCCCGACCCGGACGAGCGTCAGGTCGCACTGGCGAAGCTGAAGGGAATTGAACAGCGTGTGTGGGTGCAGGTAGCCGATCAGGCACGTATCCACGCCATTGCTGACGAAGACATGGAACGTGAGAATGCGGAAAAAACCTCGGCGGTGCACTTTTTGCGCTTCGAACTCGATGCGGCTTCGGTCGCTGCGGCCAAGGCAGGTAGCCCAATTCGTATGGGAATTGATCTCGTCGCGTACCCGGTAGACGCAATAGCGTTGGCCGAAAATGCTCGCGCCGCGCTGGTGCTTGATTTGGCGTGAAGTATCAGGCCCGATCTGAATGCGCGATTGGCCCGATTGATTTATGGCAGGCAATAAAAAACGGCAACGCACGCGTTGCCGTTTTGCTGTAACCGGAAAGGCTCAGGCGCGTGTCTTGCGGCGACGCATCATGCCGAGGCCAGCCAAGCCCAAGCCAACCAGGGCGATGGAGGCGGGTTCGGGTGCTGGGTTAGGATTGGGGTCGACCACCACACCATTGCGCACAGTGAAGATGTACTGGCCAGATGTGTTCGAATTGCGCGAGTGGTGGATCAGGCCGGTTGTGGCGTTGCTGTCCAGGAGAGTAAGGGTATCGAGTGAGCCCGGGAACTGGAAGAAGGTGCCCGCGCCGTTGGTGTAACCGGCTGCTGCCGGGATCCCCCCAAAGCCGTTGACGCCGCGGCTGGCATCACCGGTTTCCCACAGAATGGTGTCGTAGTTGAATTCGAAATCGAAGTTGCCGGCGCCGGTGTCGGAACGATCGGTCATGATCAGCTGGAAGCTGTTGAGCTTGTCGACATGACTGCTGTAGTAACCGACGTTGATCCAGTTCACGCCGAACACGTTGTGGCCGCCAATCACGTCCTGACCGTATTGCGTGACGCCGCTGGCGGTATTGCGCGTGTCGACGTCGGCGAAGAACGGCGCGAGCATCGGGATCGAACCGGTGGCGGTGATTGCAGACGGCGTGAACGTGCTCAGCGGAGCGCCAAACGTGACGTTGCCGTTGTTGTTGACGTACAGGTCGGAACGGATGATGCCGTTGAAATTGTAGGTGAAACCGGTTGCCACCAAACCTGTTGAGCTGTCGTCGTTGCGCGCAAGCGTGTTGTCGGTAAACAGCGCGGAGTCGTGAATTGCGCCAGCGTTCGCTTGAGCGGCGGAGAAAAGGG
>JAAPAA010000110.1 GCA_012274165.1 Thiobacillaceae bacterium | reverse complement strand
ACTCGGTGTCGGTCGCCACCACCTTCAAGGACAAGCTGGAGAGCCTGGGCATCATTTTCTGCCCGTTCTCCGAAGCGGTGCAGAAGCATCCCGAGCTGGTTCGGCAATACCTCGGCTCGGTGGTGCCCACCACCGACAACTATTTCGCCACGCTCAATTCGGCGGTGTTCACCGACGGTTCGTTTGTCTACGTGCCCAAAGGCGTGCGTTGCCCAATGGAGCTGTCGACCTATTTCCGCATCAACGCGAAGAACTCCGGACAGTTCGAGCGCACTCTCATCATCGCCGACGAGGGCGCGACCGTGAGCTATCTGGAAGGCTGCACCGCGCCGATGCGCGACGAGAACCAGTTGCACGCGGCAGTGGTAGAACTGGTGGCGCTAAAGGACGCCCGCATCAAGTATTCCACGGTGCAGAACTGGTATCCCGGCGACCGCGAGGGGCGTGGCGGAATCTACAACTTCGTCACCAAGCGTGGCGACTGCCGCGGCGACCGCGCGCACATTTCGTGGACCCAGGTCGAGACCGGATCGGCCATCACCTGGAAGTACCCGAGCTGCATCCTGCGCGGCGACGACAGCGTCGGCGAGTTCTATTCGGTGGCGCTCACCAACCATCGGCAGCAGGCCGACACCGGCACCAAGATGATCCACATTGGCCGCAATACGCGCAGCACCATCGTCTCCAAGGGCATATCCGCCGGCTACGGCAGCAATGCCTATCGCGGGCTGGTGAAAGTGCTGCCGAGCGCGGCCAATGCGCGCAACCACACCCAATGCGACTCGCTGCTGATGAGCGACCACTGCGCCGCCCACACGTTTCCCTATATCGAGGTGAAGAACCCGACTGCGACAGTTGAGCACGAAGCCACCACCAGCAAGATCGGCGACGACCAGCTGTTCTACCTGCGCAGCCGCGGCTTGAGCGAGGAAGACGCGGTGAACCTGATCGTCAACGGCTTCTGCAAGGAAGTGTTCAAGGAGCTGCCGATGGAGTTCGCGGTGGAAGCGCAGAAGCTGCTCGCGGTAAGCCTGGAAGGGGCGATAGGTTAAGGAGAAACTCATGCTGCATATCGAAAATCTGCACGTATCCATCGGCGACAAGCCGATACTTGCCGGCATCGACCTCGACGTCAAAGCGGGCGAGGTGCACGCCATCATGGGCCCCAACGGCTCAGGTAAGAGCACGCTCGCCCAGGTGCTGGCCGGACGCGAGGGCTACACGGTGACCGCCGGCAGCGTGCGCTATCTCGATCAGGATCTGCTGGCGCTGGCGCCGGAGGAACGCGCCCGCGCCGGGGTATTTCTCGCCTTCCAGTACCCGCTGGAAATTCCCGGCGTGGCCAATGTGCAGTTGCTGCGCACCGCGCTGAACAGCGCGCGGCGGGCGCGCAATGAACCCGAACTCGACGCGATGGATTTTCTCGACACGGTGAAGGCCAAGCTGGAACTGCTCGACATGGACGACAGCTTCCTCTACCGCGCCGTCAACGAAGGCTTCTCCGGCGGCGAGAAGAAGCGCAACGAAATCCTGCAGATGGCGGTGCTGGAACCGCGCCTCGCCATCCTCGACGAGACCGATTCCGGGCTCGACATCGACGCGCTGAAGACCGTAGCAAACGGCGTCAACGCATTGAAGAGTCCGGAGCGCGCAATCATCCTGGTCACCCACTACCAGCGCCTGCTGAACTACATCGTCCCCGACCAGGTGCACGTGCTGGCGGGCGGACGCATCGTGCGTTCGGGCGATGCCCGCCTGGCGCTGGAGCTGGAAGAGCGCGGCTACGGCTGGCTGATTCCCGAATCCGGATCGCAGGCGGAGGTGCGGCCATGACCCCCGCCCTCTACCGGCAGGCACTCGCACAGACGGATGGTTCGCCGCGCCTGATGACGGAGCGCGAAGCGGCGCTGGAGCGTTTTTTTGCGCACGGACTGCCGACCCCGCGCGAGGAAGACTGGAAATACACTGCACTTGACCATCTGGAGCGGGCTGAATTACACGCTCCGGAACATCTAACGGATGACCTGGCAACCGCAGACTATCCGGGCGCGGTATTGCAATTCAGCAATGGCCGCCTGACGGACGCCCTTTCACAAACGCTCTACGCGAATAGTCTGGCCGCCCAAGCCGACAGCGCCCTGGTCGTGCGTTATCTCGGCCAGCTCGTCAGCACGCTGCCAGGGGGCTCGGCGCTGGCCGAGATCAACAGCGCGCTATGGCAGGACGGCCTGCTGCTGCGCCTGCCTGCAGACTGCATAGCGGCATTGCCGCTGTTCGTGGTGCACAGCGCCAGCGAGGCGGATGCCATGCTGCACGTGCGCAACCTGATCGTGCTGGAAGCCGGCGCCGTGGCCCTGCTGGTGGAACATTTCCGCGGTACGGCCGACCTCCCCTACTGGCACAACGGCGTGACCGAGGTCGTGCTGGGCGAAGGCGCGCAGCTGACGCATATCAAGCTGACCGAGGACAGCGCGATGGCCACCCACACCGGGCTGACCGTGGTGCAACAGGCGCGTGACAGCCGTTACCACGCGTTGACGATGAATCTCGGCGGCCGCCTGACGCGCCACGACACATGGGTCAACCTGAACGAAGCCGGCGCCGCGTGCCAGCTCGACGGCCTCTTCATCGCCGACGCACGCCGCCATATCGACCAGCATCTGCATATCGAACACGCCGCAGCGCACACCACCAGCCGTCAGACCTGGCGCGGCATTGCGGCCGGACGCGGGCGCGGTATCTTTGATGCGCGGGTGGTGGTGCAATCGGGCGCGCTCAAAGCAGACGCGCTGCAATCAAGCCGTAACCTGCTGCTGTCACCCTACGCCGAAATCGACGTCAAACCGCAACTGGAAATCTATGCCGACGACGTCAAGTGCGGCCATGGCGCAACCGTCGGCCAGCTCGACGAAGCGCAGGTGTTCTACCTGCGCAGCCGCGGCATCGATGCCGATGCGGCGCGCGCACTGCTGTTGCGCGGCTTCGCCGAAGAGGCGCTGGGCTTGCTGGAACACACCGGGCTGGCCGACTGGCTGGAACCGCATCTGGCGGCCACGCTGCCGCAGCTGGACAAGGAGCGAACTGCATGAACGCCGACCAACGCGCCCTCTACGAAGAGGTCATCCTCGAACACAACCGCCACCCGCGGCATTACCCGAAAAATCCGCGCGGCAGTACGCACCATGCGCACGGTTTCAATCCGCTGTGCAACGACGAAATCCAGCTGCACCTGAAAGTGGCGGACGACACGATTGCGGACATCGGCTTCGAGGGCGCCGGCTGCGCCATCTGCATGGCGTCCGCCTCGATGATGGCCGAAGCGGTTCATGGCAAACCGCTGGACGAGGTGGACAGCCTGTTTCGCAAGGTGCATCACATGCTGGCGGAAAACGGGCCGGCCGAAGGCGTGGGCAAGCTGCGCGTGCTGCAAGGCGTGCACGAGTTCCCGATGCGGGTGAAATGCGCGACGCTGCCCTGGCATGTTTTGCAGGCCGCGCTCGCACAGCAGCCCGAAACGGTGTGCACCGAAGGCCCCTCGCCGTTCTGCCCGCAACCGTCGCAGCCGTCTCCGCCGCCATGATCAACCTTGTTCGCCTGGTTTCCGAAAAGCGTGCCGAACAGGGGCTGAAGCGCCATGTCGTCGCCGCCCTGCGGACGATCTACGACCCGGAGCTGCCGGTCAATATCTACGACCTCGGGCTGATCTACGATCTCGACATCGATGCCAATGGCCATGTCGACATCCGCATGACCCTCACCGCTCCCGGCTGCCCGGTGGCGCAAAGCTTTCCCAAACAGGTCGAGCAGACCGTGGCAGAGGTCAAAGGCGTGACCGGCGCCCACGTCGAAATCGTCTGGGATCCGCCGTGGGATCAGAGCCGCATGACCGAGGCCGCGCGGTTGCAACTGGGGTTGGTGTGACCGACTGGGTTCAAGTCGCGCGCGTCGAAGCGCTGCCACCGGGCAGCCGTCGCGTGGTGGATGTCGACGGCGTCGCCGTGGCGGTATTCAACCTCGACGGCGACTACTGCGCGATCGAGGACACCTGCAGCCACGACGGCGGCGAGTTGGCCAGCGGCGAATGGGTCGGCGAGGAAATCGTCTGTCCGCGTCACGGCGCCCGCTTCAACCTGCGTAGCGGCGCGGTTACCGCGCCGCCGGCCTACAGTGCGGTGGCGGTATTCCCGGTGCGGATCGCGGCAGGCTGGGTCGAGGTGCGCGACGACCGCTGGGATTGAACGCCATTCGGGAAGGGTTCGGTAACACGGGAAACAATGTGGTCAGACACCATTATTTCAGTGGCTTCGTCTGGCGAAACAGCAGGAATCCTTAAGTTTCTTTCCGCTGACGGGCAATGAGCGCCTGCTTGGCCTTGCGCTTTTCCAGAAAGCGAAGTGCGTGATACGTACCAAAACCGATCGCCCCCATCGCAATCGTGAAGGCGCCGTAGGAAACCGGCCACGGAATGCCCTCGGTCATCATCGAGAATTCGGACATGCCACCGATGCCGGCGATGATGTTTATCGGCATGAACACCACCGAAATCGCGGTCAGCTTGGATACGCGCTTGTTCTGGTTGATGTTGATGAAGCCGACGGTGGCATCCATCAGGAAGTTGATCTTGTTGAAGAGGAAGGACGTGTGGCCATCGAGCGATTCGATGTCGCGCAGGATCTGGCGCGCGTCATCATGCTGTTCCGTCGAGAGCAGGCGGCCGCGCATCAGGAAAGAGAGCGCGCGGCGTGTATCGAGCACGTTGCGGCGGATTCGACCATTCAAGTCCTCACCCTTGGCAATCTCGGCGAGAATTGCGGCCGCCTCGTCATCGGTGACCTGCGGCGACAGCACCTGGCGGCCGACACGCTCGAGTTCGGCGTAAATATCCTCGAGCGCGTCGGCCGAGTATTCGACATCCGCGCCATAAAGATCGAGCAATACGTCCTTGCCGTCGGAGACATAACCCGGCTGGGTGCGGGCGCGCAGCCGCTGCAGGCGAAACACCGGCAGTTCCTCGTTGCGTACCGAGAACAGGATATTGCGGTGAAGAATAAAGGCCACCGCGACGTTGCGCGAATCACCCTGCTTGTCCAGCAGGAAGTTCGAGCTCATATGCACCGAATCGTTATCATCGATATAGAAGCGCGCGCTTTCCTCGATGTCAGTGACGTCTTCCGGGTCGGGCAGATACAGCTGGAAAAATTCACCCACCCAGGCGCGCACGCTTGCGGTAGGTGCAACGAGGTCGACCCACATCGGGCTAACGTTGGCCAGATCGGCGCGACTGTCGATGCGCACCTGGCTCAGCCGGCCGTTCCTCAGCTCGAAGGCCGAGAGCATGTTACGCGCGCTGCTGTGGGGACGTGCCACAAGCAGTTCGGCTCGCACGTCGTCCGAAACGAGCTCAAGAACCAGTTCGCAACGGCTTTCTTCGACCTCCTGCCAGGCGGCGAGGCGATCTTCCTCCGGCAAAACCTCGATGACCCGCGCGATCTCGCCGGCCGACAGGCGGCGCAGCAGGTTGTGCAGTTCGACCAGATGCTGCCGGTGCACCAGCCCTTCGACCAGCTCATGGCGCGGCATATCCTGCTTCTGCACCACGGCCTCGACGCGGCGCTGACGCGCGAGCAGCAGCTGCACGTCGCTCAAGTGCTGCTCGAGTAGGTTCTGCGCGTGCGGGCGCTGATCGACGGGTTCCGACATGGCGCGTATTCTACCCTCGCCGCTTCATTCAAGGCACGGCGGCGTACTGGGGGCAGGCCTGAATTTGTTGGGTGCGCTGATTTGACCAGGACCCGGCAAGACAGCGAATGGACGCCCCATGCCGCGCCATTGGAAATCCTGAACCGAGGCGCTCATCCCCGACAGATTCAACGCCTTCAAACCGCAGCGCGTTACAATCGCGGGGCTTCTTGACACCGCCCCATGATCGAAACCCTCGAAAACCCGCCGCAGGACATTATTCAGGAACGCGTGAAACGCGACCCCGCCATTGGCTCGCCGTTCACGATCACCTTCGGTACCGTACTGCTGCCATGACGTCCGAACCCAATAGCCGCGTGTTATACGGCCGCCTGCTGGCCTATGTGAAACCCTACTGGCGCATGTTTGCGCTGTCGCTCGTCGCGCTGGTGCTCACCGCCGCGACCGAGCCGATGCTGCCTGCGCTGTTCAAGCCGCTGCTCGACCAGGGCTTCGTCGCCAAGAACCAGGACTTCATCCGCTGGGTGCCGGTGCTGCTGCTGGTACTGTTCGTGGTTCGCGGCCTCACCAGCTTCGTCAGCACCTATTGCATGGCGTGGGTGGGCAGCCGCCTGGTGATGGATTTGCGCGCGGCGATGTTCGACAAGCTGATGGCATTGCCGACGCGCTATTTCGACCAGAATCCGAGCGGCCAGCTGATCGCGCAGCTGGCGTTCAACGTCACCCAGGTCACGCAGTCGGCCACCAGTTCGCTCACCACGCTGGTACGCGACACCGTCACGGTGCTGGGCCTGCTCGGCTATCTGGTGTGGCTGAACTGGCGACTCACCCTGATCGTGTTCGCGCTGGTGCCGCTCACGCTGTGGGTGGTGCGCCTGGCCAGCAAGCGCCTGCGCGGGTTGTCGCGCAAGGCGCAGCAAAACATCGGCGACCTCACACAGGTGGTGGATGAAGCCGTCAGCGGCCATCGCGTGGTCAAGCTCTACGGCGGCGAGGCCTACGAGCAGGATCGCTTCCGCAGCGCCGCCAACCTTGCGCGCGCCTACGAAATGAAGCGCGTTGCCGCCAACGCGGTGTACGAACCGGTGATCCAGTTCATCGCCGCGATCGCGCTGGCAGTCATCGTCTACATCGCCGCCGGACAGGCGTCGAGCGACACCACCACGGTCGGCGGTTTCGTTTCGTTCTTCATGGCGATGATGTTGCTGTTCGCGCCGCTCAAACGGCTCACCTCGGTCAACGATCAACTGCAACGCGGACTCGCCGCTGCCGAGACGATTTTCTCCATGCTCGACCAGGATGCCGAGCGCGACCGCGGCGCCCGGGCGCTCGACCGCATCGAAGGCCGGCTGGCGTTCCACGATGTTGTTCTGAGCTACCCCGGCAAGACCATCCCCGCTCTCAACCACGTCAGCCTCGACATCGCGCCCGGCGAAACCGTCGCGCTGGTCGGCGCCTTGGGCTCGGGCAAGACCACGCTGGCCAATCTGGTGCCGCGTTTTTACGATCCCGACGCGGGTGTTATCACACTCGACGGCCACGACATCCGCGACTTCACGCTGCGCAATCTGCGCAGCCACATCGCGCTGGTGTCGCAGGACGTCACGCTGTTCAACGACACGCTGGGACACAACATTGCTTACGGCAGCAAGCGCGATGCCACGCCTGACGAGATCCGCGCCGCCTGCATCGCCGCCCACGCCTGGGACTTCATCCAGGCGATGCCGGACGGCCTCGACACCCTGATCGGCGAAAACGGCATGCGGTTGTCCGGCGGCCAGCGCCAGCGCATCGCCATCGCCCGCGCGATCCTGAAAAATGCGCCGCTGCTGATTCTGGACGAAGCCACCTCGGCGCTTGACAACGAATCCGAGCGCCACGTACAAGCCGCGCTCGAAACCCTGATGGAAAACCGCACCACCCTGGTCATCGCGCACCGTCTGTCCACTGTCGAACGTGCCGATCGCATTGTGGTGCTGGAAGGCGGACAAATTGTCGAGATCGGCAGCCACGCCGACCTGATCGCCCGCCAAGGCCGCTACGCCCAACTTCACGCCCTCCAGTTTGCCGCATGAGCCACGCCGCACCATGAGTCAAGACATCCCCGCCGGCTGGGTCAAGCCATCCCGTTCGCTGCTGACCCTGGCTGGCCGCGCCATCGGCGACTGGCGCATGATCAAAAACGGCGACCGCATCCTGCTGGGACTGTCGGGCGGCAAGGATTCGCTCTCCTTGCTGCACACCCTGCATCATCTGCAACAGAAGGCGCCGGTGAAATTCGAGCTGCTGGCCTGCACCGTCGACCCGCAGTCCGACCAGTACGATCCCGCGCCGCTCACGCCCTACATGGCTGCACTCGGCGTGCCGTATTTTCTCGAATCGCAGCCGATCATGGCCGACGCACAGAAGACGCTGACCAAGGATTCCGATTCCTACTGCGCCTACTGCTCACGGATGCGGCGCGGCATTCTCTACCGCGTGGCGCGCGAACAGAACTGCAACGTCGTCGCGATGGCGCATCACCTCGATGACCTCGCCGAAACGCTGATGATGTCGATGCTGTTCGGCGGCAAGCTCAGAACCATGTCGCCGCATTATCTGAACGACGCCGGCGACCTGCGCATCATCCGGCCGTTCGCCTACGCACGTGAGCGCCAGACCCGCGCCTTCGCTGCGGATGCCGGGCTGCCGGTGATTTTTGAGAACTGCCCCGCCTGCTTCGCCAAGCCGCAGCAGCGCTACGCGATGAAGCAAATGCTGGCCGAGCAGGAAAAAACCCACCCGCGCATTTTCAACAGCATGCTCACCGCGATGAAACCGCTAATGGGTGAGCCGCCCGGCTGAAACTGCGTGCTTACCGCGGCGGCTTGCAGCGTTTTCCCTCATATTCGTGGCGGTTGAGTTCATAGGTCTTGCCGTTCCAGCGCTCTACCGGAAAGCAGAAACCCGGTCCGCCGACCGAGATATCCGGCCAGCCGCCCACGCCATGGGTTTTCAGGAACTCGGGCACGCCACTATTGCGGGCGATCACCCGCCAGCTGCCATTCGTTTGCTGGCTCAGCAACTGGAATCCTGCCTCGCTGTGGCCGTAGCAATAGGTGCCGCCTTCGGTCACCACGGCTTCGGGACGGCCATCGCCGTTCAGGTCACGCACCGTTTCGATGACGGCCCCGCCGGGGTTGGGATCGTCCACGCAGATGACCCACATGCCCTTGCGCTGAACCGCGCCCGCTGCCTTGAAGACCGCCGTTCGATCCGCTTCGCTCAGCGTCAAGGCTGCCGCAGCAGGCTCAGCCGCGACTTGCAACGGTGCACCCAGTGCCATCATACCCAGCGCCACGCCGCCGACCAGCGCGCGCAAAAACCCTGTATTCGTTGCCATATGCCACCCCGCGCCATTGCCAAAACCTAACCATAGTCATTGCTGGGACGACCGCAAACGGGATTGTCCGGAACGAAAACCATGCCGAGACATTTCCTGCCACACGATTTGCCAGTAAAATCAACTCATTGTTTTAATTGATATTTTCCATACTGAGACCAAGGTTATGACTGCCTCCTTCATCCCCCCCAAGCGCGTCCTCATGGGCCCCGGCCCGTCCGACGTGCCGCAGCGCATTCTCGACGCGATGGCGCGTCCGACCATCGGCCACCTCGACCCCGCTTTTGTCGAGCTGATGGAGCAGATCAAGTCCATGCTGCGGATGGCGTTCCAGACCGAGAACGCGCTGACTTTCCCGGTCTCGGCGCCGGGTTCGGCGGGGATGGAAATGTGCTTCGTCAATCTGGTGGAGCCGGGCGACAAGGTGATCGTCTGCCGCAACGGGGTGTTCGGCGGGCGCATGCTGGAAAACGTCAAGCGCACCGGCGGCGTGCCGGTGGTGGTGGACGACGCCTGGGGCGCGCCGGTCGATCCGCAGAAAGTGCGCGACGCCTTCAAGGCGAATCCCGATGCCAAGATTCTCGCCTTCGTACATGCCGAGACCTCGACCGGCGCGCAGTCGGATGGTGAAGCGCTCGGCAAGATCGCGCAGGAATTCGGTGCACTGACCATCATGGACTGCGTCACCAGCCTCGGCGGCACGCCGCTCTACATGGACAAATGGGGCATCGACGCGGTGTATTCCGGCAGCCAGAAATGCCTGTCGTGCACGCCGGGGCTGTCGCCGGTGTCGTTCTCCGAACGCGCCATCGCCCGCATCAAGGCGCGCACGACCGTGGTGCAGAGCTGGTTTCTCGACCTGAATCTGGTGCTCGGTTACTGGCAGTCCGCCGGCAAGCGCACCTACCACCACACCGCGCCGATCAACCCGATGTACGGCCTGCACGAAGCGCTGGTGATTCTCGAAGAAGAAGGTCTGGAAAACGCCTGGGCGCGCCACCGTGCGATGCACGAAAAGCTCAAGACCGGACTCGAAGGCATGGGCTTGCGCTATGTGGTTGAAGAATCCGCGCGCCTGCCGCAGCTCAACTCGATCTATGTGCCGGAAGGCGTCGACGAGGCTGCGATTCGTGCCCGCCTGTTGAACGAATTCAGCCTGGAAATCGGCGCCGGCCTCGGCGACATGTCCGGCAAGATCTGGCGCATCGGCCTGATGGGCTATTCCGCCAAGCAGGAAAACGTCGATTACTGTCTAAAGGCGTTGCAGGCCTGTCTGCGCTGACCTGGTCGTTTGCAACGCAATCGGCGCGGGTGCCGGGGCATCAGCCCTGAGCGCCCGCCCCAGCCACGATCATGGGTAAACTCGTCTCTTCATATTGCGCCATCCAGGCTGCGAAGGCGGGTCCAGCCAGCGGCCGGCTGATGAGATAGCCCTGCGCCTGTTCGCACCGGGTTTCGCGCAGAAATTCCAGTTGTTCATGGGTTTCGACGCCCTCTGCGACCACGGTCAGGCGCAGGCTGCGGGCGAGCGCAATCACGGCGCGCACAATGGCGGTGTCGTCCGGATCGATGCCCACTTCCTTGACGAAAGTGCGGTCAATCTTGAGAGTGTCGAGCGGGAAGCGCTTTAAATAGGCCAGCGACGAATAGCCGGTTCCGAAATCGTCCACCGAGATGTGGATTCCCATTTGTTTGATGCTGGCCAGGGTGGTCTGGCTGCGCGTGCTGTCTTCCATGAGCAGACTTTCCGTCACTTCCAGTTCCAGTTGCTTCGCGGACAAGCCCGAGTTGGTAAGGGCGGCCTGGATCATATCGGTCAGGCCATTGTCGTGAAACTGGCGCGGAGACAGGTTCACCGCCATGGTCAGATGCATCCCGTCACGCTCCCAGGCCGCAGCTTGTGCGCATGCGGTTTGCAGCACCCAGGCGCCAATTGGCACGATCAAGCCTGTGTCCTCCAGCAAGGGGATGAACTCAACCGGAGACACCAGCCCCTTTTCCGGCGAACGCCAGCGCAGCAAGGCTTCCACGCCGCTGATCCGGTTGCTCAGCAGATCCAGTTTGGGCTGGTAAACCAGCTCGAACTGGTTCCGCTCCAGCGCCTGACGCAGTTCTGTTTCGAGCCATAGCCGTTCTTCGGCATTGGCGTTGAGATCGTCAGTGTAGAACTGGAAGTTATTGCGCCCCAGCGCCTTTGCTTGATACATCGCGGCATCGGCATTGCGAATCATGTTGTCGAGGTCGATATCGTCGAACGGGTACACGGTAATGCCGATGCTCGCTCCCACGAACACCTGATGCCCCGTCAGATCAAAGGCTGCGCTCAGTGCTGTAATGATGCGCAGCGCAACACTCGAAATCTCGTCGACGTGCTTGATGTCTCCCAGCACCACGGTAAATTCGTCGCCCCCCAGCCGGGCAACCGTGCTGCCAGACGAGCCATGGCGCGCATCGGAGTGGCCAATGGTATCGGTGCGCCGCACGCAGCCCAGCAAACGTTCCGCCACCTGCACGAGCAATTGATCGCCGGCCTGGTGGCCCAGGCTGTCATTGACCCGCTTGAACCGGTCCAGATCGAGGTAGAGCAGCCCCACCAGGCGCTCGGCGCGTTGCGCGCGCCGCATCGCGCCTTCCAGGCGATCACGAAACAGCGCGCGGTTGGGCAGACCGGTCAACTGATCGTAATTGGCGAGATAGGCCATGCGCTGTTCGGCCTGCTTTTGTGCGGTGACATCGCGTGCGACCGTAAGCACGCAGCTGACGCTGTTGATCTCGGTCATCTCGGAGGAGACCAGCATGTCCCGCTGCTCGCCACTTCGAGTCACCAGCGTCATCTCCAGATTGTTGACCGGCTGATCCAGACGTAACTGCTGCCTGGCCCACTCCGTTTTTTCCTGATCCGCCCAGAGTCCCAGTTCGCCATGTTCGCGATTGACCACCTCCGGCAGCGCATACCCGGTGAGCCGCGTAAAGCTGGTATTGACGCTGATGATGCGGCCATCGTCCGCGCGACAGATCATCACGGGATCCGGACTCGCATGGAAGGCCTTGCTGAACAACTGTTCCGACTGGTGCAGATCGGCCAGGGCGCGATTAAGGGCGCGCAGTGGAAATATTTTCAGGGTAAAAAACAACGCGCCAGCCAGCGCCATTCCGAGCAGGGCAACCAGGCCGGTCTCTGCCAGCAGGGGACGAATTGAACGGGCTACCTCGAAGTAGGCAATGATTTTCCCGCCATCCATCACGGGTTCGCGCCGTGCCAACACGGGTGGCGGCAGAGCCGTTGCAGAACTGGAGGCGATCAACTCGCCCCCCGGACCGAGGATCCGGCGCAATTCGGGATAGTCAGCCTGGGTGCGATCGTCTTCGCGCAGGAGTCTGGCAATCCGTTGCTTCTGCTCGTGCCAGTTCGCTGGATTCTGATCGACAAGATCAGCGACCATATTGGCATTGAACTGCGATTCAGCACTGATCGTCCCGATCTGGTGCTGGTACGACAAAGCCCAAAAACCCAAGGGCAAGGATGCCAAAACGATCAGCGAAATCGCTCCCGCGATCCACGTAATGCTTGAGGTAACTGAAGTTGGGTGTTCGCTCACGCAGCCGGTTCCGCTACGCTGCAGGGGCAGGCTGGAAGCTTTGGTCAGCGGGGCCGGTTCCGCCCGCCTTGGCGTAGAAGGGTAAAACTCGGGTGTGCATGATGGCCCCTGAGGCAATTTTCTGAAACCCGTATGTCGATGCCCGCAGGCAGCTCACAGGTCAGGGTCATAGCGGCCAAAAGCGGCCAAACTTGATGCAGAAAGGGGTACACGATGGCGGTACGAATGAACCACCTCATCGAGAGACCCCGTGGTGGAAGCGATCCAGACACGCGCACAGCGCGCGCCCACACGCGGCAAGCCCCCGGAACGGGGGGCCTCAGCAGAGGCTCTATTCCGAAACAGTCACAATCCCAGCCGCTGCCAGATGGTGCTGCTCGGCCCCGCCTGGTTCATGGTGTAGAAATGCAGGCCCGGTGCGCCACCGGCCAGCAGACGCTCGCACTGGTCGGTAATGACGTCCAGCCCGAAGGCACGAATCGACGGCAGGTCGTCGCCGTAGGTTTCCAGTTTCTTTCTCAGCCAGCGCGGGATCTCCGCGCCGCAGGCATCCGAAAAGCGCGCGAGCTGCACATAATTGCCGATCGGCATGATGCCGGGGACGATGGGAATGCTCACTCCTGATGCGCGCGCTTCATCGACGAAGCGAAAGTAGGCATCGGCGTTGAAGAAGTACTGGGTGATGGCGGCGTTCGCCCCGGCATCGACCTTGCGCTTGAAGTTGGCAAGATCGTCTGTCCACGAGCGCGCCTGCGGGTGGATTTCGGGATAGGCGGCGACTTCGATTTCGAACCAGTCGCCGGTCTCCGACCGGATGAAACTCACCAGTTCGTTGGCGTAATTGAATTCGCCCGCGTCCATGGTGCCCGAGGGCAAATCGCCGCGCAGCGCAACCAGATGGCGGATGCCCTGGCTTTTGTATTCGTTCAATATCTCGCGGATATTGTCCTGGGTGGAGCCAATGCACGACAGGTGCGGCGCGGCTTCCGAGCCGGATGTCTGAATATCGCGCACGGTTTCCAGGGTGCGGTCACGGGTGGAGCCACCTGCACCGAAGGTGACAGAAAAAAACTTGGGTTTGAGTTGCGCCAGTTGCTCGCGGGTGGCGCGTAATTTTTCTGCACCCTCCGCTGTTTTGGGCGGAAAAAATTCGAAGCTGAAAGTACGTTGGCTCATGGTTCAGCCTTTATCGCCAGGAACGAGCGCCGACAGCGCCCAGGCGATCACGCCATACAGGATCGCGCCCAGCACGGCGGCAACAAATCCGTGCACCTCAAAGCCGGAGAGCAGGTTGCCCGCCAGCCAGAACAGCAGCCCGTTCAGCACAAAATAGAACAAGCCCAGCGTCAACAGCGTGATGGGTAAGGTGAGCAAAACCAGCACCGGGCGCACCAGCGTATTGAGCAGGCCGATCACCAGCGCAGCCAGCATGGCCGAGCCAAAGCTGGTGACCTCGATGCCGGGCAGAAAATAGGCCACACCCAGCAAGGCCACGGCATTCAGCACCCAAATCAGCAAAATACGCACGCGTTTCTCCTGCAATCAATAACGGTAGTGGTCGGCCTTGTAGGGGCCTTTTTTGTCCACGCTGATGTAGTTGGCCTGGTAGTCGGTGAGCTCGGTCAGCTGTGCGTTCAGTGTGCGCAACTGCAGGCGCGCAACCTTCTCGTCCAGGTGCTTGGGCAGGGTGTAAACGCCGACGGGATACTTACCGGAATCCCGTTCCTGCCACAGCTCGATCTGCGCAATGGTCTGGTTGGCGAACGATGAAGACATTACATACGACGGGTGGCCGGTCGCGCAGCCGAGGTTCACCAGACGCCCCTTGGCCAGCATGATGATGCGTTTGCCGTCGGGGAAAATGATGTGGTCAACCTGCGGCTTGATTTCTTCCCACTGGTATTTTTCCACCCCGGCGACGTCGATTTCATTGTCGAAGTGACCGATATTGCAGACGATGGCCTGATTCTTCATTTTGGCCATGTGATCGTGGGTGATGACGTGGAAGTTGCCGGTTGCGGTGACAAAAATGTCGGCCTTGTCGGCAGCGTAGTCCATGGTCACCACGCGGTAACCTTCCATCGCGGCTTGCAGCGCGCAGATCGGGTCGATTTCGGTGATCCACACCTGGGCGGACAGCGCACGCAGCGCCTGCGCCGAACCTTTGCCGACGTCGCCATATCCCGCCACCACGGCAACCTTGCCGGCAACCATCACGTCGGTCGCGCGCTTGATGCCGTCAACCAGCGATTCGCGGCAGCCGTAGAGGTTGTCGAACTTGGATTTGGTCACCGAATCGTTGACGTTGATCGCGGGGAATTTGAGTTCACCGCGTGCGTGCATCTGATACAGGCGATGCACGCCGGTGGTGGTTTCCTCGGTCACGCCCTTGATGGCGGCCAGACGCACCGAATACCAGGTCGGGTCGGCGGCCACTTTGGCCTTGATCGCAGCGTAGAGCACGCGCTCTTCTTCGCTGGTCGGGTTGCCGACGACGTTGATATCTTTTTCGGCGCGCGTACCCAGATGCAGCAGCAGCGTGGCGTCGCCGCCGTCGTCGAGGATCATGTGTGAATGGGCGCCATCCGTCCATTCAAATATACGGTGGGTGTAATCCCAGTAGTCTTCCAGCGACTCGCCCTTGACCGCGAACACGGGTGTGTCCGTGGCTGCAATCGCAGCGGCAGCGTGATCCTGGGTCGAGAAGATGTTGCACGACGCCCAGCGCACTTTGGCACCCAGCGCCTGCAGGGTTTCGATCAGCACGGCGGTCTGGATGGTCATGTGCAGCGAGCCGGTGATGCGCGCGCCTTTCAGCGGCTGCGCGGCGGCAAATTCCTCGCGGATCGCCATCAGGCCGGGCATTTCGGTTTCGGCGATACGGATTTCCTTGCGGCCCCAGTCGGCCAGCGCCAGATCGGCGATTACGAAATCGGTGAAACCAGAGGGAGTAGAAACTGCATTCATGGTGAAACTCCTTGAATGACAGCGGGGTGGGTGCTCGTTTGCCCACAGCCCGGCTGCAAGTCAACGAGCGCGGTTGAATCGTCGCCTGCGCTGAGCCTGGCTGTCGTTTCGGATCAAACCGGCGACAGTCGCAGCGCTCCTCAGTGCAGGGGGGCGAACAGGTCGCCCAAAAAGAAGTGCGGATTATGCCACGCCGTTTTACAAACCGGCTGCGGCCTTCAGCTCGGCTGCTTTATCCGTCACTTCCCAGGTGAAATCGGGCTCTTCGCGGCCAAAGTGGCCGTAGCTCGCGGTCTCGGTGTAGATCGGGCGCAGCAGGTCGAGCATGTTGACGATGCCTTTGGGGCGCAGGTCAAAATGCGCCTGGATCAGTTCGACAATTTTCGTTTCGGGAATTTTGCCAGTGCCGAAGGTGTCGACCATCATCGAGGTGGGTTTGGCCACGCCGATGGCGTAGCTGATCTGCACCATGCACTTGTCGGCCAGGCCGGCGGCGACGATGTTCTTCGCCACGTAGCGCCCGGCGTAGGCGGCGGAACGGTCGACCTTGGAAGGATCCTTGCCGGAGAAGGCGCCGCCGCCGTGCGGCGACGCGCCACCGTAGGTGTCGACGATGATTTTGCGGCCGGTGAGGCCGGCGTCACCCATCGGTCCGCCCACCACGAAACGGCCGGTAGGGTTGACCAGGTAACGGGTGTCGGCGGTCAGCATGTCTTTCGGCAGCACTGGCTTGATGATTTCCTCGATCACCGCCTCGGTGATCTGCGCCTGCGAGACTTCGGGGTTGTGCTGGGTGGACAGCACCACGGTGTCGATGGAATGCGGCTTGCCGTCGACGTAGCGAATCGATACCTGCGATTTGGCATCCGGGCGCAACCACGGCAGGCGGCCGTCCTTACGCAGCTCGGACTGGCGCTGCGTCAGGCGATGCGCGAGGTAAATCGGCATCGGCATCAACACCGAGGTTTCGTTACAGGCGTAACCGAACATCAGGCCCTGATCGCCCGCGCCCTGGTCGAGATAATCGTCGTGCGCGCGATCGACACCCTGCGCGATGTCGGGTGACTGCTTGCCGACAGTGACCAGCACCGAGCAGGTGTTGTAGTCGAAGCCGATCTCGGAGGAATCGTAGCCGATGCGCTTGATGGTCTGGCGCGCGATCTGGTTGTAGTCGATCACCGCTGTGGTGGTGATTTCGCCTGCAATGACGCACAGACC
This sequence comes from Thiobacillaceae bacterium, assembly GCA_012274165.1. Lineage (GTDB taxonomy): Bacteria > Pseudomonadota > Gammaproteobacteria > Burkholderiales > Thiobacillaceae > Thiobacillus. The sequence continues at coordinate 225 of JAAPAA010000110.1, read as the reverse complement.
GGTGGTCAGCAGCGTTTCGCAGGCGACGCGCGCATGTTTGTCCTGGGTTAGAATCGCGTCGAGTACCGCATCCGACACTTGGTCCGCCATCTTGTCGGGATGCCCTTCGGACACCGATTCAGACGTGAAAATGAAATCTTTTTGCATGCCAGCTCCTGCAGTCCCGGTTACTGATTGCGTAACCAACTCTCGGGACCTACAGAGCGGCGACGCTTTAGCTGTATT
>JAAPAA010000109.1 GCA_012274165.1 Thiobacillaceae bacterium | reverse complement strand
GTGATTATTCCGCGCTGTCAGGCCGTGCGACGATGGATTATTTTCCGACTGGAAAAACTGCCGTGACCCTGGCCGTATATCGTGAACCCGCGCCGGTGGATGATGCCAACTCCAGTTTTCTGGTGAATGCCGGTGCCAGCCTCAATGCCGCCTGGTTGCTCAGCGATAAAGTTACCGCGCGAGCGGCCGCAAGTTATGTACAAGGTACCTATCAATTGATCCTGCCCGGGTTGCCACAGCGGGTTGACGATACGCTGAGTGGCTCGCTGTCGCTGAGTTACACACCACTGCCCATGACCACGATCGACCTTGGGCTGCAAGGCGGGAATCGGGATTCCACCTTTTCCAGCAACAATTACGCGTTCCACTCGGTTTTTATGAGCGTCCGGGCTGATTTTTGACGGATGGGGCGACGGCAGTAATTGGGTATGAATATTGCTGTAAAACAGGCTGGAATGGTTTGAGTGGGCAAAGCAACTGGAACCAACGTGACAAGCCGGGTTCTGAGCCAGGCCGGATAAAATCAAGCAGGAAAACGGACTGCCTTTTTGGCGGCCGTCATTGGAGAGAGACATGAACAGGTTGTGGCGTAGTGTTTTGATGATGTGTGCGGTGCTGCTGGCAACACCCGCGTGGAGTGCGGACGACGATTACCGCATGGGCACGGGCGATGTGATGCACATCACCGTATATGGCAACCCCGATCTCGCCACTGATGCGCGTGTGGGCGAGGACGGTGGCATCACGTTTCCTTTGATCGGGGCGGTTAAAGCATCAGGACAGACACCCTCCATGGTTGAAAAGGAGATTGCCACGCGCCTGGCCAAGGGCGGTTTTATTGTCGATCCGAACGTCAACCTGAATATTGTGCAGTATCGCGGTCAGCAGATTTCGGTGTTGGGTCGAGTGAATCGGCCAGGTAAGTTCCAGCTTGAAAAAGTGAGCCGGGTGACCGATGCGCTGGCACTTGCGAGTGGAATCAGCGCCGATGGTGCCGATACCGTCACCCTGGTGCGCACCCAGGGTGGAAAAACAGAATACCGTGACATCGACGGGATTGCCCTGTTCAAACAGGGTGGCGAAGCCAGCAATGAAGTGGTTCGGGACGGTGATGTCCTCAATGTGTCACGCCAGCCGATGTTCTACATCTACGGCGAGGTGCAGCGTCCTGGCTCGTTTCGCCTGGAGCAGAGCATGAGCGTGGTGCAGGCGTTGTCGATGGGCGGTGGTGTGACTTCGCGCGGTACGCAGCGTGGCATTACGATCTTGCGCCGCGCCGCTGATGGCACCCTGCAGGAACTGGATGCCGCGCTGGCCGACCTGGTCAAAAAAGATGACGTGATTTACGTCAAGGAAAGCCTGTTTTAAGAGACGCCCGCCATGAACTTCACCCAATTTCTGCTCATCCTGAACGCGCGCAAGTGGATTGTCCTCGGCGTCCTGTTGCTCACCGTGGCCGTTACTGCGGCAGTGAGCCTGCTGCTACCTAAAGAGTACACGGCCACCAGTACGCTGATTATCGATTCCAAGAGCAAGGATCCCATCACGGGGCAATTGATGCCATCGCAGCTGTTTCCGGGCTATATGGCCACGCAGATCGATATCATCAACAGCAGCCAGGTCGCGAGCAAAGTGGTGTCCGACCTGAAACTGGCGGACAGCCCTGGCACACGTGAACAGTTCATGAAAGCGACTGAAGGAAAAGGCACAGTTGAGCAATGGCTGGGTAATCTGTTGCTGCAAAAATTGAGTGTCGAGCCCGCGCGCGAATCCAGTATCATTTCGCTGAGCTTCAGCGGTGCCGATCCACGTTTTGCTGCGGTCGTGGCCAATGCTTTCGCCAAGTCCTACATCGAAACCAGTCTGGACTTACGTCTGGTTCCCGCCAAGCAAATGGCTGCCTGGTTCGATCAGCAGATTGTTCAATTGCGCGGGAAACTCGATGAGGCTCAGCAAAAGCTCACCACCTATCAGCGTGAAAAGGGCATCGTTGAATCCGAAGAGCGGCTCGACGTAGAAACCCACAACATGGCCGATCTCGCCGGACAGTTGGTGGGCGCGCAATCGGCCGCGTTTGAAGCCAGTTCACGCGCGCGCGATAGCGCCAATCTGCCGGAAGTTACCAACAACCCGGTGGTGCAGGGCCTCAAAGCGCAAGTCTCGCAAGGCGAGGGCAGGCTGGCCGATCTGGCAAAGCGGGTGGGCGTGAACCATCCTGAATATCAGCGCACGCAAGCCGAGGTGAATACCTACAAGGTCAAACTGGCTGCTGAACTCAATACCGCAACGCGTGGTGTCGGTGCCACGTCCAGTGTAGCGCGCCAGCGCGTCAAAGAACTGAGCGTTGCGTTCGAACAGCAAAAAGCCAAAGTACTGGGGCTGAAACAGCAGCGCGAAGAAGCCACCCTGCTGGCGCGCGATCTGGAAAACGCACAGAGGATCTATGACTCTGCATTGCAACGTTACGGCCAGAGCCGTATGGAAGCACAGTCGACACAGACCGATATCGCCGTGCTGAATCCGGCAGTCCCGCCAATTGACCCGTCGAAGCCGCGTGTGCTGTTTAACGTGCTGTTGGCAATGTTTCTTGGCACCTTGCTTGGCGTGAGTCTGGGGTTCCTGATCGAATTGCTGGATCGGCGCGTACGTTCCGGGCAGGACATTGCAGCAGTGCTGGATATTCCCGTGCTGGCCGAAGTCACGAAAAAAGGTCGCCGGCTGGAGATGCTGCGCCGCATATTCCGCCGCAACCTTCCCGCAACGGCCTGAGCGTCATCTATCCAGGCATTCAGACACACAAGGACAAGCCGAGATTCACATGAATTCACCCACTAATTCCAGCGAGCAGGGCAGCATCGTCGAAACGGCGCTCAGCATTCGTTCCGAAGCCAACATGGGCAAGTTGCTGCAGGATGCCGGCAAGCTCAAGCCGCAAGACATGGAGCGCGTGCTCAAGTTGCAGCAGCAACAAAACCTGCGCTTTGGTGAGGCCGCGCAAAAACTGGGTCTGGTGACCGAGGCCGATATTCAGCAGGCGCTGTCGCATCAGTTTGAATACCCAACCATGTCTGCAGCCGAGGCCAGCCTGAGCCCCGAGCTGACCGCGGCGACAGCACCCTACAGCCAAGAAGCCGAAGCCTTGCGTTCGGTGCGCGCCGAGCTGATGCTGCGCTGGTTTCGCGAGGGTCGCAAAACCCTGGCTGTGGGCAGCGCGAGCACCGATGAAGGCGCAAGCTATCTGGCCGCCAACCTGGCGGTATTGTTCGCGCAAATGGGGCGCAAGGTGTTGCTGGTCGAT
>JAAPAA010000108.1 GCA_012274165.1 Thiobacillaceae bacterium | reverse complement strand
GCTGGTGATGTATCTGGTGATGCAGTTCTTGAAGTGATCGACCAACAAACAAGAGAAGAGGGGAAGACATGAGCTTGGCGCAAACTGACAAATATTATCTGCCACAACCGTCGCTGTGGCCGATCATCGGCTCGCTCGCCTTGTTGTTGATGGCCGTGGGCGGCGTGATGACCATGCGCGAGATCGACCACGGCGGCTGGGTGCTGCTGGCAGGTTTGGCGGTGCTGTTCTACATGATGTTTGGCTGGTTCGGCGAGGTGATCCGCGACAGTGAAGCAGGGCGTTACAACAAACAGGTTGACGCCTCGTTTCGCTGGTCGATGAGCTGGTTCATTTTCTCCGAGGTGATGTTCTTTGCAGCTTTTTTTGGCGCGTTGTTTTACACCCGCGTACTGTCAGTGCCCTGGCTGGGTGAAAGCGACACCATGCAGCAGTTGTGGCCTGCATTTAAAGCCACGTGGCCGACTGCAGGCCCTGGCCTTGCCGCAGACGGTTTTCAGCTTAACCCGATGGGCGCGTGGGGTATCCCTGCAATCAACACACTGCTGCTGCTGACTTCAGGAGTGACCGTGACCTGGGCGCACTGGGGTTTGAAAAAGAACAACCGCACCCAGCTGATTGCAGGGCTGGCCATGACTGTGACGCTTGGTGTGGTTTTCCTGAGTCTGCAAGCCTATGAATACCATCACGCTTACACCGAAATGGGGCTGACCCTGGGGGCAGGTGTGTACGGTGCGACCTTCTTTATGCTGACGGGTTTCCACGGCTTTCACGTGCTGGTGGGGACGACGATGCTGCTGGTTATGCTATTTCGTTCGATCTCCGGACATTTCACGGCCGAGCATCATTTCGCGTTTGAAGCCGTGTCGTGGTACTGGCACTTCGTTGATGTGGTGTGGGTGCTGTTGTTTATCCTGGTGTACTGGATGATTTGATCGGTATTGAATCGTAAAAGAGCCGCCTGACGGGCGGCTTTTTTTCGGATGGAGTCAGCGCAGGCCAGTTTGCGGAACGATGCCGAAGTAATATCCAGCCATCAGCAAGATGAACAGTGCGAGCGAAAGTCCAACCCGTACCGTCAGCATTTTGATCGCGCGGTCAGACTGACCCTTGTCCTTGATGAGATAGTAGAGTGCGCTGGCGAGGCTGCCCAGAATGAACACAATGAATAGCAGGGCAAGAATGCGCATGGCGTGGGTCGCTTGGAAAAATTTCAGTCTAACCGGATTGCATGCACCATGCACGGAGTGAAACTGCGTGTCGGCGCGTGGCAGTTTGCGCCGACTTTGTGGCCGACCCTGGCGACGCTGTTTTTCTTCGTGCTGACCATGTGGCTGGGCAACTGGCAGAGTGATCGAGCTGAAACCAAGCGCGCCCTGCAGGCGCGTTATGACGCGGCCATCCAGGATGCGCCCATCCATGTCGGCAGCAGCCTGCTTATGCGTGACAGCCTGTTGTATCGCAAGCTGGAAGTGCAGGGCGTGTTCGACGATGCGCACACCATTCTGCTGGATAACCGGGTATATGACGGCGTGGCCGGGTATCACGTACTGACGCCCCTGAGAATTGATGGCGGCCCGTTGGCTATCCTGGTCAACCGTGGCTGGGTCGCGGCGGGGCGCTCGCGTGAGCAGCTTCCTCTGATGCAAACGCCGGGTGGCCACTTGAAGCTGGAAGGCATGGCAGTTGATCCGTACAGCCGCTATCTCGAGTTGACGCATACGGTGCCGCAGGGGCGTGTCTGGCAAAACCTGGATTTTTCGCGTTACGCGGCGGATTCACACTTGACGCTGCAACCGGTTCTGCTTCTGCAGACCAGTGCGCAGAATGATGGCTTGCGGCGTGACTGGCCGCGCCCCGACACGGGCGTCAGCATGCATCTCAGCTATGCCTTCCAGTGGTACAGTCTGGCGACGACGCTGGCGGTATTGTGGCTGGTGATGAATGTGAAACGTGATCGTGAAGATGACGTGCAACGTCCGGAATGATTTTGAACATGCAATTGACCTCACGCAGTAAATTCCTGTTTTTGGTGGCTGTATTTTTGGTGCCGGTGGTGGCCGCCTATGTGGCCTATTTCGGCTGGCGGCCAGCGGGTCATGCCAATTATGGCGACCTGCTCAAAGTCACGCCCTTGCAGCAGACTGCCGGACATTCCATCGATGGCAAACTCCTCAATCTGGATGAGCTGCATGGGAAATGGGTGATGGTGCATGTGGGCGAGGCGAGTTGTGATGCCGACTGCGCGCAGCAGCTCTATCTGATGCGGCAGCTACGGATCACGCAGGGCAAAGAGCACTCACGCATCGAGCGCTTGTGGGTGGTGACCGGCAGCGGTGTGCCCGATGCGGCATTGCTGCAGAAGCATCCCGGCCTGCATGTGTGGCGACCGTTCGACGCGGCCTTCGTTGGGCAGTTTCCCGCCGTACAGAATCGTGACGCGCATGTCTATCTGGTCGATCCGCTTGGCAATCTGATGCTGCGCTTCCCCACCCGGCCGGATGCCAAACGCATCATGCAAGACCTCAGGCTGTTGCTCAAAGCCTCCCAAATCGGTTGACCTGAAAAGCTGACCATGATTTTTTATCGCAAACTTATTTTGGCCGCGCTCATTCTGGCGTTCGGGGTGGTGAGCCTGGGGGCTTACGTGCGCTTGTCCGACGCCGGACTGGGTTGCCCTGACTGGCCTGGCTGTTACGGCGCGCTGACGCCTCACCTCGCGGCTGACGCCATCAATGCCGAACTGGCTGTGCGCCCCGATGGCCCGGTATCGCATGCCAAGGCGTGGAAGGAAATGGTGCACCGCTACTTTGCCGGCACGCTGGGCTTGCTGGTGCTGGCCATTGCCGTGCTGGCCTGGCGCGGCCGGCGCGAAACGAATGGCGGGATGGGACTACCACTCCTGTTGTTGGGTCTCATCGTGTTCCAGGCACTGCTTGGGATGTGGACGGTCACCAAGTTGCTCAAGCCGCTGGTCGTCAGCTCGCATCTGCTGGGGGGGATGGCCACGATGTCCCTGTTGCTGTGGTTATGGCTGCGCGAACGCAGCCAGTCTGGTCACGCCTACTTTGCGCGAGTGGATCATTTGCGTGGTATCGCGGGACTCGGGCTGGTGCTGGTGGTGGCGCAGATCGCGCTGGGCGGCTGGGTGAGTACCAACTACGCGGCGCTGGCCTGCACCGACTTTCCCTTGTGTCAGGGGGCGTGGATGCCGACCATGGATTTCGCACACGGCTTCACGCTGCGCCGCGAACTGGGCGAGACCGCGAGCGGCGAACTGTTGCCCCTGGCTGCGTTGACCGCGATTCACTGGACGCATCGGTTGATGGCGCTGGTCGTGAGCCTGTATCTGGGTTGGCTGGTGTTGCGTGTGTTTCGTACCCCGGGTTATGCCGGAACCGGCCTGATCATTGGCGGGCTGCTGGTGCTGCAGGTTTCACTGGGCATCAGCAATGTCTTGCTCAGTTTGCCGCTGGCGGTCGCGGTGGCGCACAACACGGCAGCGCAGATGTTGTTGGCGAGTATGGTGTGGTTGAACTTTAGAGTGCGCAGGAGATAGGTATGGAATCCTTGATGCTTGAAGGCGCGGCTTGCCGCTGCCAACAATTTCTGGCCTTGTGCAAGTTGCGGGTGGTTAGCCTGATTGTGTTTACTGCCGTGATCGGCATGTTTCTCGCCGTCCCCGGTTTGCCCAGCTGGAACGTCCTGTGGGCGGGTACGCTCGGCATTGCCCTGGTGGCCGGTGCGGCTGCGGCCTTCAACTGCCTGATCGAGCAGAAAATCGACGCCATGATGGCGCGCACCCGTGCCCGCCCGCTGCCGCGTGGCGAGCTGACCAATGCGCAAACCTTGGTGTTTTCAGGCGTGGTCGGGGGCATAGGCCTGAGCTTGCTGAACGTGTTTGTGAACCCGCTCACCATGTGGCTTACCCTCGCCACATTCGTGGGCTACGCGGTGATCTACACGGTCATCCTCAAACCCGCTACGCCGCAAAACATCGTGATCGGCGGCGCTTCCGGCGCGATGCCACCGGTGCTGGGTTGGGCCGCGGCTACCGGTGAAATTCATCATGATGCGCTTCTGCTATTTCTCATCATCTTTGCCTGGACGCCGCCGCATTTCTGGGCGCTTGCGCTTTACCGCCGTGACGAATATGCCAAGGCCGGCCTGCCGATGCTGCCGGTGACCCACGGCGAAGCTTACACACGCCTGCACTTGCTGCTCTACACCCTGCTGCTGTTCGCGGTTAGCCTGCTCCCGATAGGTACCGGCATGGGCGGCTGGATTTATCTGCTTGGCGCCGTGTTGCTGGGCGGCGGATTCATCGCGTACAGCTGGCGGCTTTATCGCCAATACAGCGATGCGCTGGCGAAAGAGACCTTCCGCTATTCCATCTGGTATTTGAGTGTGTTGTTTGCTGTGATGCTGGTTGATCATTACTGGTCATTACCCATTTGATTTTCAAGGGAAATAGATCTTGTTTGTAGATATTCAGACAGGATTGTTTTATATTGTGCCCACTTAATCCCTAGGGGCACGAGTTGATTCTCTCTCGAACCAGTCAATATGCCGTGCAGGCGCTGATTTATATGGCGACTCAGCCTGCCGCCGCCCCCGTGCTCAACAAGGATATCGCCAGCAAGCTCGGCGTTCCCGCGCCTTATCTGGCCAAAATCCTACAAAGCCTGGCCAAGGGCAATCTGCTTTTTTCGTTTCGGGGGCGTCTGGGCGGGTTCTGCCTGCGGGACGAGGGAGACAAAATTACCCTGATGCAAATCCTGCAACTGACCGAAGGCCCGGCGTTCACCGAGAGTTGCCTGCTTGGGTTGAAGAAATGCAGTGATGAAACCGCCTGTCCACTGCATTTTCGCTGGGTTCCCGTGAAGAAAAAAATCATCGACTTGTTGCTGGATACGACGCTGGATAAATTGGCAAAAGCCGTCGAAACCGGCAAATATCGCCTGGCCGATGTCCCGGGGATGCTGTTCGAGCAGCTCAAAGCATGAGGCGTGCGGTTGTTGCTGGTTGCGTTGTGCTGGCGTTAGCCATGGCGGGTTGCCAGCGGACACCGCACCCCCCTGTGTTTCAGGCGACCGACATCACTGGTGCGGAATTCGCGCGTGATTTCAAGCTGACAGACCACAACGGCCAGTCTCGAACGCTGGCGAGTTTCAAGGGCAAGGTTGTGGCCATTTTTTTTGGCTATACCCATTGCCCGGATGTCTGTCCTACCACCTTGGCTGATTTCGCCACTGCTTTAAAGCAGTTGGGCCCTTTGGCAGACCGGGTACAGGTGCTTTTCGTCACCGTTGATCCACAACGCGATACGCCGGCGCTGCTGAAACAGTTTGTGCCTGCCTTCGATCCTCGGTTTTTGGGGATGGTTGCCGACGCAGATGCCCTGAAAGCCATAGCGAAGGAATATAAAGTGGTCTATCAAAAGACTTCAGTAAAAGACGCGGACAACTACTTGATCGATCACAGCGCGGGCACCTATGTCTATGATGCTCAAGGACGATTGCGCTTGCTGATGCCTTATGGAAGCAGTCCGGACGTGATTGCTCATGACCTGAAAATCCTGCTCGAATCATCCTGAGCAGGCTGGCAGCCTTGCGGCGCGTGCGCAGGCTGTCATATAATCCCGCAGTTTTTTAATATAAGCATATGCTGTTTGAGCGCAGTGGTCAGCGCTATTTTGATTTAACAGGAGCGGTCGATGGCGGTAACAACATATTCCGGGGCGGAACAATATAACTTTGATATTGTTAAGAAATTCGCCGTAATGTCGCTGATTTTGGCCATCGTTGGCATGTCCGTCGGGGTGTATATCGCTTCCGAGCTTGCGTGGCCGTTTCTGAATTTCGATAACCCCTATATCTCGTTTGGCCGCTTCCGTCCGGTTCATACCACCTCGGTGATCTCCGGTTTTGGTGGCTCGGCGCTATTCGCAACGTCTTACTATGTCGTTCAACGCACCTGCCAGACTCGCCTGATCTCCGACGGCATGGCCAGCTTCACCTTCTGGGGCTGGATGGCGGTCATCGTGCTGGCGGACATCAGCTACATGCTGGGCTATACCCAATCGCGCGAATACGCCGAAATGGAGTGGCCGATCGACATCCTGATCGAGGTGGTCTGGGTGACTTACCTGATCCTGTTCGTCGGCACCATCATGCGCCGCAAGCAGCCACATATCTACGTAGCCAACTGGTTTTACCTGGCCTTCATTCTGGCTACGGCGCTGTTGCATACCTTCAATAACCTCGCGATGCCGATCGACCTGTTTTCGATGAAGTCGTACAGCCTGTTCTCCGGCGTACAGGACGCGATGACGCAGTGGTGGTATGGGCACAACGCGGTTGGTTTCTTCCTCACCGCAGCCTTCCTCGGCATGATGTATTACTTTGTGCCGAAGCAGGCCGGGCGTCCGATTTATTCGTACCGCCTGTCTATCGTCCACTTCTGGGCGTTGAGCTTCATGTACATGTGGGTGGGCGCGCACCACCTGCACTGGACTGCGTTGCCTGACTGGACCTCGTCACTCGCCGCAGCGTTCTCGATCCTGCTGTTGATGCCCTCGTGGGGCGGCATGATCAACGGCATCATGACGCTGTCTGGCGCCTGGGACAAACTGCGCACCGACCCGGTGATGCGCTTCATGATCGTTGCACTGTCGTTCTACGGTATGTCGACCTTCGAAGGCCCGATGATGTCGCTGACGGAAGTCAACGCGCTGTCGCACTACACCGATTGGACCATCGGCCATGTGCACTCGGGTGCGCTCGGCTGGGTGGCGATGATTACCTTCGGTTCGCTGTATCACATGATGCCCAAGCTGTGGAATACCAAGATTTACAGCAACAAGCTGGTCGAGGCGCATTTCTGGCTGGCTACCATCGGCATCGTGCTGTACATCGTTGCGATGTGGATCTCGGGGATTACCCAGGGCCTGATGTGGCGTTCGTTTGACGAATTCGGCAACCTGCAATACTCGTTCGTCGAATCGGTCGCTGCGATGATGCCGTTCTACGCGATGCGCGCAATTGGCGGCATGTTCTTCCTGACTGGAACGGTGTTGATGACTGTCAACATGTTCATGACGATTCGTCAGGGCAAGCAAGAGAACACGGTGATGGAAGCCAAGCTGGCCGCAAAAATGGCGCGCGCCTGATTCAGGGAAATAAAAAATGAACTTCAACTTCAAACACGAATGGATTGAAACCAACATCGGCCTGATGGCCGTGTTGACCATGCTGGCGATCAGCGTCGGCGGACTGGTGGAAATCGCGCCTTTGTTCTTCATCGATAAAACCATCGAAAAGGTCGATGGTGTGCGTCCCTACACTCCGCTGGAACAGCGCGGACGCGACATTTTCCAACGCGAAGGCTGCTATCTGTGCCATTCACAGATGATCCGTCCGTTCCGCGACGAGAAGCTGCGCTATGGCCATTATTCGCTGGCTGCAGAGTCGCAATACGATCACCCCTTCCAGTGGGGCTCCAAGCGTACCGGTCCCGATCTGGCGCGGGTGGGAGGCAAGTACTCGAACGAATGGCATGTGCAGCACCTGATTGCACCGCGTTCGATGGTGCCAGAGTCGGTGATGCCGAATTACCCGTGGTTGCTGTCTACGCCGCTGGATACCTCTGACATCACGGATCGCATGAAAGCCCTGCGCAAAGTGGGCGTGCCGTATTCGCTGACACAAGCGGAATACAAGGCCAATGTGGCCAAGTTCGGCGCGACCGTTGCGCCGCTGCTGCACATTCCCGATGCGCAAAAGAATCTGCTGGAGCAAGCCAATTTCGGCAATTACGACGGCGACCGTTCCGGCATTTCCGAGATGGACGCACTGGTGGCCTACTTGCAGGTGCTGGGCACCATGGTTGATTTCAGCAAATACAACGACGATGCATTTGTTAATAGTCGTTGATCCGAATCGGCCAGGGATCTGAAACATGGAATGGTTGATGTGGTTTTCAAAGCCGGAAAACACCAAGCCCTTGGCGCTGGTTATATTTTTCGTCATCTTTACTGGCATCGTGCTCTACGTTTACGGCAATAAAACCCGCGGTAAACGGCTGGAAGCCTACCGCGACATACCGTTTCTGGACGAGCAGCAGGGCGAGAATCTAGGCGATCAAAATGAGACGAAGGACAAGCAATGAGCGAGCAAAAACTACAATCTCAAACCGTGCAAACCACAGGCCATGCCTGGGACGGTGACCTGCAGGAGTACAACAACCCGTTGCCGGTGTGGTGGGTCTACACTTTCTACGCCACGTTTGTTTTTGCCATCGCGTACTGGACCATCTATCCCTCGTGGCCGATGGGTAAAGGCTGGGTTGGCGGTTTGTCGGAAATTACCTACGTCAACAGCGCTGGCGAAACCAAGACCCATAGCTGGAATACCCGTGCGTTGTATCTGGAAAACATGAACGAGGCAGCGGTGGCGCAAAAGCCCTATTTCGACAAGGTTGCGTCGATGTCGTATGAGCAGATTGCGCGTGATCCGGAGATGTCTGCGTTCATTCTGTCTTCGGGCAAGGCATTGTTTGCGGAAAACTGCGCAGCCTGCCACCAGTCGGGCGGACAGGGCGTTGTGGGCTTCTTCCCCAATCTGACCGATGACGACTGGCTGTATGGCGGCTCATTCGACAAGATTCATGAAACGATTGTGGGCGGGCGCCGTGGCTATATGCCGACCTTCAGCGAAGTGCTGTCGGGTGAACAGCTCGACCAGTTGGCCAACTACGTGGCCGGTCTGTCCGGAATTGCTCACGATGCTGCCAAGGCCAAAGCGGGTGATGTGCTGTTCCACAGCGATACCGCCGCGTGTTATTACTGCCACGGCGTGGATGCGAAAGGCCGCAAGGAGATTGGCGCGCCCAACCTGACCGACGGCATCTGGCTGTGGGCGGGCGTAGCGGCAGCTCCCACCAGTGAAGGCAAGGTCGCAGCGATCCGCACCGTCGTTGCCAACGGCCTCTCCAAGGGCGTGATGCCGGTATGGGGCGGGCGTTTGTCGCCGGAACAAATCAAGGTGTTGACGGTCTATGTTCATGATCTGGGGGGCGGGGTGTAAAGCCTGTC
>JAAPAA010000107.1 GCA_012274165.1 Thiobacillaceae bacterium | reverse complement strand
GATGAAGCGGTCCGGCAGGAACAGGTTTTTGATCGGATCGAACAGCTGGGCGATGGTTTTGGTTTCGATCAGGCCGGCTTCCTTCAGGCGCAGATAGATGGTTGAGGCCAGTTCGCGGTTTTCATCCGAGTGCGTCGAGTAATAATGGTCGAAGCCGATGTGGAAGCCGGCGAAGTCGCGCGTGTGTTCGTCCCACACCCGGCCGATCAACGTTTCCGGCGTGATGCCTTCTTTCTCCGCGCGCAGCATGATGGCCGTGCCGTGGGTGTCGTCGGCGCACATGTAGCGGCAGTCGTGGCCGCGCATCTTTTGAAAACGTACCCAGATGTCGGTCTGGATGTACTCGACCAGATGGCCGAGGTGGATGCTGCCGTTGGCGTAGGGCAGGGCGGAGGTAACGAGAATCTGGCGAGGCATTGGGGGAGCGATCGGGTGGATACCCGGAGGGCACAAGAATCCGCCATTTTACCCGAAGGGCATAAATACCCAGAGGGCATAAATACCCGTTAGAAGCGTGAGCCGGGCTGCTTGAGAAATTCGATTTCCTCGGCCGTGCTGGGGCGTCCGAGTAATTCGTTGCGGTGCGGGAAGCGACCGAAACGCGCCACCACCTCGCGGTGTTGCTGCGCGTAGTCGAGAAAGCCCTGGAATAGCGGCCGCTCGGCGACAGTGGCTTCGGCTGTGAGCTGCGTGTACAGCGCGACCGATTCATCCTGCAGCGCGAGCGATTCGGCGTGCTCCAGCGGCAGGTAAACAAACACCCGCTCGATCGGCGCGATGCGGGCAGCGTCGCCGTTCTGGATCATGGCCTGCGCGAGCGCCAGCGACTGCGCGTCGTAAGCGAACGACTGCCCGTGGTTGCGGTGAATGTGATGGGGAAACTGATCGAGCACGACGATCAGCGCGAGCCGGTTGCGCGGGGTGAGCGCCCAGTGATCGAGCTGGCCTGCGCCAGCAGCGATGAGCGTGCCGGCAAAGCGATCGATGACCAACTGGTCGTTGGCAGCCGATTTGCCGAACCAGAGTTTGCTTTGTCGCGCGGCGACGTCTGCCGCCGGGCCCGGCTGGCCGAACCAGAAATCGAGTACGTCTTCGGGCGTGGCGAGCTGGGTCATTTCAAAACGCTAGCTTAGAAAATATCGTCAGGCAAATCGTTGTGGGTGCCGTCACAGAAGGGCTTGTCCTTGGCGTGTTTGCAATTGCACAGCCACACCGTGGATTTTTCCTCGATGACAAACGACATCGGCTCCATCGAGGTGCCTTCGTGCGAGCCATCGCAAAATGGCTGGGTCATTGAGCGGCCGCACGAACACCACCAGTATTCACCCGGTTCGAGTTCAAGTTCGGCGGGCGCGCGGTCATACACAACAGGTTCAGACATGGAAAATACCTATGGGAAAAGCACCATTCTAGCCGTGTCGGGCGCGACAAGACCGTAGGTTTTATGTGCCTATTCGGTCAGCGTGTGGCGTGGTTTGGGGCAATGGTGGCCTGTGCTAGAATCCTCGCCCCTCCCCGGATTGCCAAGCTTTGTCATCAAGGGAGTCATCGTTAAGTCGGTGGGCATTGGGGCGGTAGCCGCTCCATTTTTTTCTGCCCCATTATTTTGCGCCGATACTTTATTAATGGTGGCCGTCCCCGGCCACGCTTGCCGCTCTGGTGCATACCGGAAGCGGGCTGATTTTGTAGGGTGCGCCATGAGCGATCTCGCCGAATCCAGCGCCTTGTCGCTAACTTCGCCACAGTTGCCAGTCTCCTGGTATTTCGACCCAGCCATTCATGCGCTGGAGCTTGAGCATTTGTTCCGGCACGGCTCCGGTTATGTGGGACATCAGTTGATGGTGCCCGAGCCTGGCGACTATCACGCGCTGGAGCTGTTCGACGGTGCGAAGCTGCTGGTCAATAGCGGCGCCGGGACCGAATTGCTGTCCAACGTGTGCCGCCATCGCCAGGCGATCATGCTGGAAGGGCGTGGCAAGCTGCCGTCCGGCAACATCGTCTGCCCGATCCACCGCTGGACCTACGACAGCCAGGGCAAACTGCTGGGCGCGCCGGAGTTTTCCGGCAATCCCTGCATGAATCTGAATCGCAGCGGCTTGCAAACCTGGCAAGGCCTGCTGTTTGCCGGTGGTCGCGACGTCAACGCCGACCTGGCCGGCATACAGGCCGCGCGCGACCTCGATTTTTCCGGTTTCATGCTCGACTCGGTGCAGGTGACAGACTACGCCTGCAACTGGAAGACCTTTATCGAGGTGTATCTGGAGGATTACCACGTCGGTCCCGCCCATCCGGGACTCGGCCATTTTGTCACCTGCGACGACCTGAAGTGGGAATACGGCGACTGGTGGTCGGTGCAGACCGTCGGCGTCAACCGTGGGCTGGCCAAGGCCGGTTCGCCGGTCTATCAACGCTGGCACGAGCAGTTGATGGCCTACCAGCAGGGCAAGGTGCCCGCGCACGGCTCAATCTGGCTGACGTATTACCCCGGCCTGATGGTCGAGTGGTATCCGCACGTGCTGGTGGTGTCGTCGATCGTCCCAACCGGCATTGAATCCTGCCGCAACGTCGTCGAGTTTTATTACCCCGAAGATATCGTGCTGTTCGAGCGTGCCTTCATCGAGGCCCAGCAGGCCGCGTACCAGGAAACGGCGGTCGAGGACGACGATATCTGCACGCGCATGCAGCGCGGGCGGCGTGCGCTGCACCAGCAGGGCATCAGCGAGACCGGGCCGTACCAGTCGCCGCTGGAAGACGGGATGATGCATTTTCATGCGTTCCTGCGGCGCGAACTCGCGCCGCATATCGATTAGGCTCGGCCGCGCGAACTCGCGCCGCACCTGGATCAGGCCCTGCCAGCGCCACGCCGTTGTCAGGCCGGGGTGCCTGACATGCTTGCCCGGGTTTTCACCAGCTTGCCATCGCGATAGTCGGCCATCGCCTGTTCGATTTCTTCGCGGGTATTCATCACGAAGGGGCCGTACTGCACCACGGGTTCGCCGATCGGCCGGCCGGCAACCAGAATGAAACGCGCCCCAGTTGAACCGGCCACGATTTCTACCGTGTCACCTTCACCCAACACCGCCAGGGTGTGCTTTGCCAGGGCAGCGCCGGCCAGAAGGGCGCTGCCTTCGAAGACGTAAATGAAGGCGTGATGCGTGGTTTCCAGCGGGAGACTGAAACGGGCGTCGGCGTCCAGGCTGACATCGAGGTAGCGCACATCCGTGGCCGGGTCGTTGATGACGCCGCGGGTGCCATTGAATTCACCGGCCAATACCCGCACCCGGCCACCTTCCAGCGCCACTTCCGGAATGGCGGCAGCCGAGAACTCCTGATACGCGGGAGCGGACATTTTCTCGCTGGCGGGCAGGTTGATCCACAACTGGAAGCCGCGCATCAGGCCGTTGGTCTGCTGCGGCATCTCGGAATGGATGACGCCGCTGGCTGCCTTCATCCACTGCACGCCCCCAGGCTTGAGATCGCCCTGATTGCCCATGCTGTCGCGATGCTGCATGTGGCCGTCGAGCATGTAGGTGAAGGTGATGAAGCCGCGATGCGGATGGTCGGGAAAACCGGCGATGTATTCGTTCGGGTTGTCGCTGCCGAAATGATCCAGCATCAGGAACGGGTCGAGGTTGCGCAGCGCGGGCGTGCCAATGCTGCGATGAACGGTGACGCCTGCGCCTTCGGTGACCTCGAGCGCGGGAACAAGTTGGCGGATGGATCGTATGCTCATATGACTCCGTGGTTCGTGTTTTTTGATGCGGTCTGTCCCGGCCGTCTCCCGGCCTGATTGCAGCCCATTTGCAAGGCAGACTCAGCCCTCGGCGTAGCCCTCTTCGGTGGGGTTGTCAGCCAGATGTAACGGATGATCGGCCGACATGTCGATGAATTCCTGCCGGGTGGCCTCGCTCTCGAAATACATCGTGACGTTGCCATTGACCAGATAAGGATGGCCGGTCAGATCGGCGATCTCCCGTCCGGTGATCGGGTCGGTGCTGCTGAGTATCTGCGCGGGCTCGTGCAGGCGCGTGCTTTGTGTCAGGTCGCGTGCCAGCGGATCGGTGGCGATATAGTTGCTGACATTGGAATTGTGAACGGTAGAACCTTGGCTTGCGGTATTCATGATTGACTCCTTCGGGGGATGATGATGTTCCAGCTGGCGGCTGGATGGATAGCGCAGGTAACAGCGCTGTTCTATCTTCATAGACCATGAATGTCGGGAAATGAACGCTGTCGCACCAGGGAGATTGGCGTATTGCTGGCCTGCAGCCTGTGTCTTCCGCACGGCCAATGGGATCAGCCCGCTGCTGGTTATTTATTTTTTGAATGGGAGATTCCTGTATCCGCATGGCTAAACGCGCCGCAAAACCGCAGACCGACTGGCACTGTCTGAGCAGCGAGGAAGCCGCTGCCCAGATGGACAGCAACCCGCAGCGGGGGCTGTCCGCCGAGGCGGCTTCTGCCGGCCTGGTGCAGCATGGCCCCAACATCCTGGTGGAAGCGCGCAGGCGGCACCCGCTTGCCATGCTGGCCGCACAGTTCACCGACTTCATGATTCTGGTGCTGATCGCTGCTGCCGTCATTGCCGGCCTGGTCGGTGAGCCGCAGGACAGCATCGCCATCGTGGTCATCGTGCTGGTCAACGGCCTGTTGGGTTTCATTCAGGAATACCGCGCCGAGCGCGCGATGGCCGCGCTCAAGAAAATGGCTGCGCCGATGGCGAGCGTGATTCGCGATGGAAAGGCCCACCAGATTCCAGCACCCGAGCTGGTGCCGGGCGATATCGTCAAGCTGGAAGCCGGCAATATCGTGCCGGCTGACCTGCGCTTGCTGGAACTGGCTTCACTCAAGGTGAACGAGTCCGCGCTGACCGGCGAATCGCAGGCGGTCGATAAACAGGTGGCGCAACTGCAGGAAGCCGAGCTGCCGCTGGGCGACCGTTTCAACTTGGCTTTCAAGGGGACGGTGGTCACCTATGGTCGCGCGCATGGCCTGGTGGTGGCCACCGGCATGCAGACCGAGCTGGGCAAGATCGCCGCGCTGCTGTCCGGAGAATCCGGCAAGACGCCGCTGCAAAAACGCTTGGCACGCTTTGGCCAGAATCTGGCGTTGGTGGTGCTCGTGATTTGCGTCATCATTTTTGTGGCAGGTTGGCTGCGTGGGGAGCCGCCGCTGGTCATGCTGCTGACCGCCATCAGCCTGGCCGTTGCCGCAATCCCCGAGGCCTTGCCTGCCGTGGTCACCATTTCGCTCGCCCTGGGCGCGGCGCGCATGGTCAAACAGAACGCGCTGATCCGCCGTTTGCCCGCGGTGGAAACGCTGGGGTCGGTCACCTATATCTGCTCCGACAAAACCGGCACCCTCACGCTGAACCAGATGCAGGTCGACTGCGTGCTGGCCAATGGTGCCAATCGTCCTGCGCTGCAAGGCGCGGAGGGCGCGCCCTGGCGCGAGCTGGGCATGGCGATGGCGCTGTGCAACGATGCGGTAACGGACGCGTCCGGAAAATTGACCGGCGACCCGACTGAAACCGCGCTGCTGTCCGCCGCGCAGCAAGCGGGGTTTAGCAAGGCTGCGCTGCAGGATGCTTTTCCCCGGGTGGACGAAATCCCGTTCGATTCCGGGCGCGCGCGCATGAGCACGCTGCATCGGGAGGGCGATGCCGTGCTGGTGCTGGTGAAAGGCGCACCTGAGGGCGTGCTGCCGCTATGCATCGATCAGCTTTTTTCAAACGGGGCTGGCCCAATCGATCATGCCGCGCTGCATGACGAAGCCGAGGCACTGGCCAAGCAGGGCTTGCGCGTGCTGGCCTTCGCGCTGCGGCGGTTGCCGCACACACCCAATGCGCCTGACGCCGCCACGGTGGAAACCGGACTGAGCTTCATCGGCCTGGCCGGCCTCATCGATCCGCCCCGTCCCGAGGCGGCGGCAGCGGTGGCTGCCTGCAAGGCCGCCGGCATCATCCCCGTCATGATCACCGGCGATCATCCCGCCACCGCGCGCGCGATCGCGGTCCGCCTGGGCATCGTCGACGATGGCGTTAAGGTGCTGACCGGCAGCGCGCTGGCACGGCTGTCGCTGGAAGCATTCGAGCGCGAGGTGGAATCGGTGCGGGTCTATGCCCGCATCAACCCGGAGCAGAAAATCAAGATCGTGCAGGCGCTGCAGGACAAGGGCGAGTTTGTAGCGATGACGGGCGACGGTGTGAACGACGCCCCGGCATTGAAAATGGCGGACATCGGCATCGCCATGGGCCGTGGCGGCACCGACGTGGCGCGCGAGGCGGCCCACATGACCCTGCTGGACGACAACTTCGCCACCATCGTCTCGACGGTGCGTGAAGGCCGCCGCATCTTCGACAACATCCGCAAGTTCGTCAAATACACCATGACGAGCAATTCCGGCGAAATCTGGACCATCTTTCTCGCGCCTTTCCTCGGCCTGCCGATCCCCTTGCTGCCGATTCATATCCTGTGGATCAACCTGGTCACCGACGGCTTGCTGGGACTCGCGCTGGCCAATGAACGCGCCGAACGCAACGTCATGCAGCGGCCGCCACGGCCGCCCCAGGAAAGCATCTTCGCGCATGGCATGTGGCAGCACATGTTGTGGGTGGGATTGCTGATGGGCGCGGTCTCGCTGCTGACGCAGGCCTGGGCGATCCACATCGGCTCCGCGCACTGGCAAAGCATGGTGTTTACCGTGCTCACGCTGTCGCAACTGGGCCATGTGCTGGCCATCCGTTTCGAGCGCGAATCGCTGTTTACCGGGGGCGCGTTGTCCAACCCGGCGCTGATCGGCGCCCTGCTGCTGACCTTCGCCTTGCAAATGGCCGTGCTCTATGTACCGTGGCTCAATCCCGTCTTCAAGACCGAGCCGCTCGGCTGGGGGGAGATGGGTTTTTGCCTGGCGATGTCGTCGATCGTGTTTTTTGCGGTGGAAATCGAGAAATGGCTGGCGCGGCGCGGCTGGCTATACAACCGTCCTTAGCCGTCTACCACTTACGAAAGCAGGCTCAGCGCGGCGCCTGCCAGCAGTTGTTGTTGACCTGCCAGGTCATCGAGAGTTGTTCGCTGGTGGGGTAGAGCGCGTATTTGACGCCCATGTAGTCCGAGCCTTTGCGCCAGAACATCGCCAGCAGATTTTTTTCGCCGTTGGCGACCACGCTGGAATAGGGAATCACCTTGAGGGGATTGCCGTACAGGTTGGAGTAGTTCGACGCGATGACAATAAACGAGCGGAAAGCCGGTTCGATTTCCTGGTCGAATGCGACCAGTTTGTCGTTGCAAAACGTAAACAGGAAACGGCGGCCGGCCGGGTTGTTGGGCAGGTCGTAGGCAAACAGGCCATCGGTGCCAACCGACAGGGTTTTGTCGAAATTCCAGGTCTTGAGCGCCTGGTCGACTTCGCTGCGCGCCATGCCGTTTTTGAATTCACCAATTTCCCAGGCGTGCACGGGCAGGGCAAACAACAATCCGGCAAACAGGCTGATGGTTTTTGTCTGGAGGGTCATGGCTTTCAGCAAACGGGCGTAAACATGTCCGAAGCATACCGCAGCCCGTGATGACCAGCGTGATCGGCAAGTCATGGTGCGCGAGTGTCGAGCGGCAATAAAAAAACGACCTGCAAGGATCGTTTGGTTGGGTTGGCGGAAGCGGTGAGATTCGAACTCACGGATGGCTTGCACCATCGCCGGTTTTCAAGACCGGTGCCTTAAACCGCTCGGCCACGCTTCCGTCGATGCGCTCGAGCGTGATGCACTCAAGGCAGGCGCGCATTGTAGCGGGTTCGACCGGATTTGTGCTGGGCGAGTGAGGGATCATTCGTGAGCAGGGATGAGTTGACGTGGTTTCAACAACTGCTGTCGATTTTTCGTTAACGCGTCGGGGCGCGGGCTTGGGCTTGTTCCACAAATCCGAACAAAACCAAGGCATTGAAATCAGGCATTCGCTGTGGAGCGGTGGCATAAATGGTGCTGGTTAATGAGCACCCAAACCAGGCAGACACCAGACATGACTGACTTCTTTGAAATGCTTGGCAACATTGCCCGCCGCAGGAACGCAGAAGTAGGATCGCCATTTGCCTCGTTAAAGGCCACCGAAAAGTGGCTGAAAACGCTACCGATCGATTCGGAGTACGACGCGCACCATGCGCTGGTGGAAGGGATGGAACGTTTCAATGCAGAGAACGAGGTGGCCACGCTGGGACGCATGCAGGCTTTGCTGAGACTGGAAGCGGCCGGCTTGCCGCTGCAGCAGCGCATCGTCGAGCAATACGTGCGCAATCAGGCCACGTTTCGCCTGGCGCGGCAGGCCTTGTGGCGCGAATCCTGGATGTTCTGGTCGCTGCAGGCGGATGCCTGGCTGAGGATGCTGAAACAGGCTTATCGCGGCCCGCATAGCGCGGAACTCAAACCGTTTGTCGCCGAGATGGCCGTGCGTGCGTTGCGCTACGCCGGATTGGTGATGCGCTGGGACTATCACCAGGCGCGCAACCCGGTGCCGTCCGGCTGGTGTCGTTTGCATAAGGTTTATCGACTGGTCGAGCGCGATGGCTTTGCCCAGCGCGAGGTGATGTTCAATTCGCGCCCCACCCATTGCGCACGTGAATACACGCTGGCCATGCTGATGGGGCTGGTGCAGCCCGTGGGGTATCGGGCACAGGAAATCGAATCCATTGCGCAGATTTTTGAAGGCTATCAGCCTTTGCCGCTGCCTGAAAAAGAACCGCAGCGCGAAGTGCACACGCATATGGTGGATCTGTCGCAGGACGAAGGCGCTTATGTGCTGGATAGCGGCTGGGACAAAGGACGCCGCTTGCGTTATTTTGCCCTGCGCCCACTGGTCGATTATTTGAAGTCACTCGATTCAAGTCTGGGTGCCGAACTGGACAAGTCCCTGACGCGCCAGATTGCAAGCCTGATCGAGCGTGGCGGGATTCGCCGCAATCGTCATCGTACCCATCGCTTTGGCCGGGTGTGGGTGGCGGCGGGTATGCCCAATATCCTGGCGGCGCTGCTTGGCCCCGCTGCGGTCAAAAACCGCCCGTCGCTCGAGCCCTGGATGCTGCGCGACGAAAGTACGGAAGGTCTGGGCTTTGCCTTGCCGGAAGACCAGGTGGTGCCGCATGGTCGCTTGGTTGCGGTGAGTTGGGATCCGGCGGAAAACGTCTGGCAATTGTTGGCCACGCGCTGGAACCGCAAGGAAGACGATCAGAATCTGGTTGGGACTGAACGTCTGTCGCGTCATCCCAAGCGGGTGGAAATCTATTCGGACGAGGCTGAGTCAGCCGCAGCCCAGGAAAAAGTGTGGGCGGTTTATTTGCCGATGACTCACACCGAGCTGAGCGTGAGCAACCTGCTGATTCCGCGGACCCATTACAAGCTGGGCGCATCACTGATGCTGCGTGAGGACGACGTGGTTTACCGCTTGCGCCTGGGTGAAGTACAGGAAAGCCATGAAGAATGGCTGCGCGTAAGCCTGGATGTGGTGGGGCGCGAGCAGTTTGCTGCGGCGGCCTGAGTCGTCAGCAGCAGCATTTTGTTGCGCGGTTCAGCGTGAGCGAATGTCGCCGAAATGAAAGCCGAATGATCCGTTGCGGCGGTCGTCGAAATATTGTTCCAGCGTGGCACGCACGGTACGAAACGCGATTTCATCCCAGGGGATTTCGGCTTCGCTGAACAGCCGGGTTTCCAGTGATTCGATGCCGGGCTTGAAGTCCAGGTCGAGCAGCCGGGCGCGAAACATCAGGTACACCTGATTGATGTGCGGCAGGTTGTACAAGGTATACAAGCCGCCCATTTCGATACGGGCGCCGGCCTCTTCCCAGGTCTCGCGTGCCGCTCCTTCCAGTGTCGTTTCGCCGTTTTCCATGAAACCGGCGGGCAGCGTCCATAAGCCGTGCTTGGGTTCGATGGCGCGGCGGCACAACAACACCTTGTCTTCCCATTCCGGGATGCAGCCGACGACCATTTTGGGGTTCTGGTAATGGATCGTGCCGCAGTCGGGGCACACGTGGCGCGGCAGGTGGTCGCCATCCGGTACGCGCAACATGACGGTGCTGCCGCATTCACTGCAAAAATTCATGTTGCGTCCAATCTGTCTGGGTGAGTGCACGGTAACCAATCGTGCCTGTCTCGATCAAGGGCGAGCGCACCGCATCGAATGGCTCACACACCAATTCCGAACACCGCCAGGCGATCCCGTGCCCCATCCGTTTGCCCGCGCCAGTTTTTTGCGCTGCGGGTTTGAATCCACTGACTGGGCAGGCTGAGATCGGCGCCCACGCTGATGAGCGTGGCGGGCGCCAGGGTTTGCGCCAGGGCCTCCAGCAGGGCTGCGCTGCGGTAGGGCGTTTCGATGAAGAGCTGGGTGGCGCGGTCGCGCCGCGCGGTCTGTTCAAGTGCGCGGATGGCCTGGCTGCGCTCGGGCTCCTTGGCGGGCAGGTAGCCGTGGAAGGCGAAGCGCTGGCCCCCCAGTCCCGAGGCCATCAGCGCCAGCAGGATCGACGAAGGGCCGATCAGCGGAACCACCGCGATGCCTTCGCGATGCGCGGCAAGGACGAGTGCCGCACCGGGATCGGCGACGGCGGGACAACCCGCTTCGGACAGCAGGCCGACATCGTGCCCGGCTTTAAGCGGCGCCAGCAGCGACGGGATCACGGCGGCGGGGGTGTGTTCGTTGAGTTCTTCGATGTGTAGTGCCTGGATCGGCTGTGGATGCCCCATGGCCTTGAGATGCGCACGGGCGGTTTTGGCGCGCTCGACGACGAAGTGCTCGAGACGGCGGGCGACGGCGAGCGTGTCCGGTGGCAGGCAGGCGTGCGGGTCAACCGGGCCCAGTGGCACCGGGATCAGGTAGAGGCTGGCCATGTCAGGACGTCCACGCCCTCGTTCAGCAGCATCTCGGTCAGCGCCATCAGCGGCAGGCCGATCAGCGCGGTGGGGTCGGGGCTGTCCATGCGGGTCATCAGCGCGATGCCAAGCGCCTCGCTTTTAGCCGAACCGGCGCAGTCGTAGGGCGTTTCCTTTTCGAGGTAGGCGGTGATCTGTGGGTCGGAGAGCGGGCGGATATGCACCACGGTCGGCACGTCGCGTGTCTGGGTGTGGCCGGTGCGGCTGTTGAGCAGGGTCAGCGCGGTGTGAAACACCATGGCGCGGCCCTGCATTTTTTTCAGCTGGGTGTAGGCATTGTCGAAATTTCCAGGCTTGCCGAGTTGTTCGGAATCCAGCATCAATACCTGGTCGGAGCCGATGATGAGCGCGTCGGGATGGCTGGCCGCTGCGGCCTGCGCCTTCAGCACCGACAGCCGCAGTGCGGTGGCCGAGGGCGTTTCGTCCGCTAGCGGGGTTTCGTCGACGTTGGGCGACAGCACTTCGAAAGGCAGGCCCAGGCGCGACAGCAACTCGCGCCGGTAGCGCGAAGTGGAGGCCAGGACAAGCTTGGCTTGTCCGGTTTGCGGCTGGTTCTGCTTCATTCGGGCTGGATTTCCACCAGCGCCATGTCGGGCGTCACTGCGTCGCCGCGCTTGGCGAAAATGCTGATGACGATACCGGCGATCGGCGCCTGCACTTCGTTTTCCATTTTCATCGCCTCGATCACCAGCACGCCGTCGCCGGCCTTGACCGCCTGGCCGACGCTGACAAGGACTTCGACGATGGTGCCGGGCATGGCGGCGGTGACGTGGCCAGGGTGGGTTGGGCGCGGTTTCTGGCCGGCGGCAGTGGGGGCGGCGGCTTTGCGGGTTGCCTTGCCGTCGCCGCTGGCGACCGCAACCTCGTTCAGCGGCTCGACCAGCACCTCTTCGGTGACGCCATCGATTGCCACGAAATAGGGGCGCTGGGTGGCGTCGGAGCGGCCGCTGCCCGACAGCTTGATGTGATAGGTCTCGCCGTGCAGGGT
>JAAPAA010000106.1 GCA_012274165.1 Thiobacillaceae bacterium | reverse complement strand
TTGGTGATCGAGGCAATTGGCAATACGGCCGAGTCGTTCTTGCTCAACAGCACCTCACGGGTGTCCTGGTCGATCACCAAAGCGACGCTGGATTTCAGGTCGAGCTGGTCGGAAATCGAATGCAGCCCGGCGATCTGGCCGTAGGAAGGACGTGCCGGCACGTGGGCAACAAAAACGACTCCGCGTTTTTTAGCCGAAAAAGATCGCATTACGCGTTTGTTGACACCGGTAGTGCGCTTCTTGGCAACTACGTTGGTGTAGGTCGCGGCATCGGCGACGCTCGGCGCCAGCCCCAGGACCAGGGCGGCCATTGCAATCGAATGGAAGAGTCGGTTCAGGCGTTGGCTCATAGCAGACAGGGCATTCGGTTGGGTCAATCTGGGCTCCCTTAACGCTACAGCGTCGCAGGAAGTTTACGTCAGAGGAAAAAGATACGCAAGATCAATGACTTGTGTAACTTTCCTCACATCCGACATAAATTGGAAGGAAATACCTCAGCCCTGTGCCGCCACCCGGTCCGCTTTACTCTGTAATTTGTTCAACGCGCTCAGATACGCCTTGGCCGAGGCCACGATGATGTCCGGGTCGGCCCCAACCCCGTTGACCACCCGCCCCGAGTTCTGCAGGCGCACGGTCACCTCCCCCTGGCTCTCGGTTGACCCGCTGATGGCATTGACCGAATACAGCACCATTTCGGCCCCGCTCTTGACGTGCGATTCGATCGCCTTGAGCGACGCGTCGACCGGGCCGTTGCCGTCGGACTCGCTGCTGACTTCCTTGCCGTCCACGGTGAAAACGATGGCGGCATGGGGCCGCTCGCCGGTTTCGCTGTGCTGCGAAAGGGAAACGAAGGCGTACTGCTCCTTGTCGTGGGTCACGCTTTCGTCACTGACAAGAGCCAGGATGTCCTCGTCGAATATCTCGCTCTTGCGGTCGGCCAGCTCCTTGAACTTGGCGAAAGCCGAATTGACATCGGCCTCACTGTCCAGCGCCACGCCGAGTTCCTGCAACCTCTGCTTGAACGCGTTGCGCCCCGACAGCTTGCCCAGCACGATCTTGTTGGCGCTCCAGCCCACGTCCTCGGCCCGCATGATCTCGTAGGTGTCGCGCGCCTTGAGCACGCCGTCCTGGTGGATGCCGCTGGCGTGGGCAAACGCATTGGCGCCCACCACGGCCTTGTTGGGCTGGACCACGAAGCCGGTGGTCTGGCTGACCATCCGGCTGGCGGCCACGATGTGCCGGGTGTCGATGCCCACATCGAGCCCGAAATAGTCGCGCCGCGTCTTCACAGCCATCACCACTTCTTCCAGCGAGCAGTTGCCGGCGCGCTCGCCCAGGCCGTTGATGGTGCACTCGACCTGCCGGGCACCGCCGATCTTCACGCCGGCCAGCGAATTGGCTACCGCCATGCCCAGGTCGTTGTGGCAGTGCACCGACCACACTGCCTTGTCCGAATTGGGAATGCGCTCGCGCAGGGTACGGATGAAGTCGCCGTACAGTTCGGGCACCGCATAGCCCACGGTGTCGGGCACGTTGATGGTGGTCGCGCCTTCGGTGATCACGGTCTCCAGCACCCGGCACAGGAAATCCATGTCGCTGCGGTAGCCGTCCTCGGGCGAGAACTCGATGTCGTCGCACAGGTTGCGGGCAAAGCGCACCGACTGCCTGGACTGCTCGAGCACCTGATCGGGCGTCATGCGCAGCTTCTTTTCCATGTGCAGCGGCGACGTCGCGATGAAGGTGTGGATGCGGGCCCGCTGTGCTCCCTTGAGCGCCTCGGCCGCGCGCGAGATGTCGCGGTCGTTGGCACGCGACAGCGAGCAGATCACCGATTCGCGGATCGCATGGGCGATGGCCTGCACCGCCTCGAAGTCGCCATTGGAGCTGGCGGCAAAGCCGGCCTCGATCACGTCCACCTTGAGGCGCTCGAGCTGGCGCGCGATACGCAGCTTCTCGTCCTTGGTCATCGACGCGCCGGGCGACTGTTCGCCGTCGCGCAGGGTGGTGTCGAAAATGATCAGTTTGTCTGCCATTTGAATCCTCAAAGATCTGTTGCCGACGCTGCCTGGCTTTCAGTGGCCGCCTGGGCGCGCTGCACGCCCGATACGATGGCCTTGAGCGATGCCGAGACGATATTCGAATCGATGCCCACACCGAACAGCGTGCGCTCGCCGATGCGCAGCTCGAGGTAGGCCACGGCCTGGGCATTGGCCCCTGCCCCGATCGCGTGCTCATGGTAGTCGAGCACCCGGATCGCCGCACCGCAGGCCGTGCCCAGCGCCTGCACGAAGGCGTCGATCGGACCGTTGCCGGCGCCCTGCACCGTGAGCTGGCGGCCCGACACCTCCACGTCCGCCGCCAGCCGCACCAGTGTGCCGGTGGCGCCGGCCGACTCCTCCAGCACCTGGTGCCGGGGCGCCGGGATGCTGTGCACGCCGTACTCGCGCTCGAACAGGTCGAAGAGGTCGTGCGCGGTGAGCTCCTTGCCGGTCGCGTCCATCACCGTCTGCACCACCTGGCTGAACTCGATCTGCAGCCGGCGCGGCAGCTCCAGCCCGTACTCGCTCTCCAGCAGGTACGAAATCCCGCCCTTGCCCGACTGGCTGTTGACGCGGATCACCGCCTCGTAGCTGCGCCCCAGGTCCTTGGGATCGAGCGGCAGGTAAGGCATTTCCCAGATCGCGTCCTCGTCGCGCGCTGCGAAGGCCTTCTTGATCGCGTCCTGGTGCGAACCCGAGAACGAGGTGTAGACCAGATCGCCGGCGTAAGGGTGGCGTGGATGCACCG
>JAAPAA010000105.1 GCA_012274165.1 Thiobacillaceae bacterium | reverse complement strand
GTCGTCTATCGGGGCTCGGACGCCCTGTACGGCTGGCTGTTCGACAGCGTGCAGGCGCTCGGATTGAAGCTCGCCGCGATTGCCGTGTGGGCGCTGCCGGTGTCGTTGGCGTGGCTCGCGTTGTCCGCCGCGCTGGGTCGGCCGCAGGAGCGCCGCGCCTTGCTCGCGACGAACGCCGAGCCATCCCCCACGGGCGATCCCAGGGCTGACGGTCCGGCTTGATTTCGGCCCGGCTAGAACCCCTGCCCCAGGCGAAGCCGATGAACCGAGGCCATCAGGCCGGGCGGGCCCGGCTGCGGATCCTCGAAGTGCGATGCGTCGCCATCGAGCAGGATGTGGAAGTCGTGGACGCCGCACTCGGCAACCACCAGATCGGCGTGATAGGGCCGCGTGGTGAACAGGCATGCGGGCCGCTCGGCGGGCCCGGGCAGGAAGACCCCCTGGTTGGCCGCAACACAGTGCCTTTCGGTGCCCAGCCAGTGCTGCAGTGAAGGCAGCAGATCGCTTTGCGAAAATGTGTCGCTGACCTCGCCATGCAGCCCGTTCCCAATCACTACCATCGGCACTCTCGAATAGGCACGGTCGCCCATGCGGATCAGCTCGGGGTTGGTCATCGGCACCATGGCGCGATGGTCGCCCGTAACGAGCACCACGCCACCCCTGTCGAAGTAACCCGCCTGCCTCAGTTTGGCGACGAAGCGGCCGAGCTGCGCGTCCGCATAGCGAAATACGCTTTCCTCGGTCCGCTCGCCGGTCTCGGGCTGGCTGTAGGGATGATGGCTGGACACCGTCTCCAGCGTCATGAACAGGGGCTGGGCGCGCCCGGTGCCCAATTCGGTCAATGCACGTTCATAGAGCGCCTCGTCGGTCGCGGCGTCGAAGTTGAACCGTTTCATGCCGTCATAGAAATGCGAATTGTGCCCTTCGCGGTACTGGAAGCCGATCGCGTCGAGCCACTTGCCCTTGTCCATGAAGCCCAGGTTGCCCGTCGTCAGGAATTCGGTGCGGTACCCCAGGCCATTGAGGAAGCGCGGGAGCGTCTCTCGCGTCTGCGTGAATTGCTGGAGCAGGGTGCGCATGATGGGCCCGGGCTTCGGAATCGCCGGCTCGCCGGTTAGCAATGCAATCAAGCCCTCTTCCGACGTCACGCCATTGGCGCGGAAGGACGTCATGCGCAACGCGGAATCGCTCAGTGCATCGAGTTGGGGCGTCCAGTCATGCAGGCCCGAGAACCGCGCGCTCTGGTACACCGACAGAGACTCCACGATCACCAGGATCAGATCCGGCCGGGCCCCGAGCCCGGTGTCGCACTGTTGCGCGGGCTCCGGCCGCCTCACCGACTGCACAAAGGCGGGCGTGTACGCGCGCAATCGTGTTTCCGGGTCGAAGAAGGTCTCCAGCGCGTTGCGAAGGTAGGCCTCGTGATAGCTGGGCGTGTGCAGTTCGACCCGCCCCACGGCGATAAGCGGGATGCAGGCCAGCACGCCGATCAGCGGCCCGCGGACCGACGGCAGCGCCTGGGGTTGACTGACGACGTACCGGATGGCGGCCACGGCGACCAGACCTGCGGCCGCCAGCATCGGCGCGCTCGCTCCCAGCGGAAGGCTGCGCAGGAACACGACCACCGCCCCGGGCTCGCCGGCGAATTCCATCAGCTTGTGCAAGGTGAGCCGCATCTGGAATTGGCTCGCGGTGATCAGGTCGAGCACCTGGATCATCAGCGCCGCGACCGCCAGCAGTCGGAACAGCCCCGCCAGCGACGTCTTGCGCAACAGCAACGCAAGCAGGTGAAGCAGGAACACCAGCAGAAGGAATTCGCCTTCGTGCAGCGCGCCGCGGCTCGCCAGGCAGAAAGAGCACTCGAACAGCGTGCGGCCTGCGTCCTCCAGGAACCTGACCTTGTAGATGCTCAGCCCCAAGGCGACAAGCGCGACGGGAGTGAACGGGTCGCGGCCCCAGCGGCAGATCGTTGCGAGTCTCATTGAATGAACTCCCCCGAGCGCGCTATTGGAGCCAGTTCGTGTTACAGCGCGACGTGCTTAGCGTAACAGAGTGCAAGCAAATTGCACACGACCCTGCTTTCGCACCGGAATGGCTCCGTACAGCAACGCTGCCAGCGCGGGCGGCGGCAGCTCCTGAGGCCAGGATTTCACTGCTCTACCGGCAGTGAGCTGCGGCGCGCCGCGCATTTCGCGCCTCTCTCGAGTTCACCCCGGGGGCACCAGGGGCACCAGCGTAGATAACCGGAGACTACGGGGTGACGTCCTTGTATATGTTCGCCAACTCGACGCGCAACAGCGGGAAGTTATTTGTGATGACAGCTCTTAGCGGGTGCTTCAATGCGTCGGCCAGGTCCGCTTTGCTATCGATCGTATAGGCACTGACATTTTTCAATATCCTTTCCGGGCCCGAGTAGACAGGGTCTGACAAGGTATCGAACGATACGACGATGCCGTCGGCGAAACTGTCGACGTTCTTCAGTGACGCAGCGCTGGGAGCGCCCCCAAACAGAACTTGAACGTCGACAGCGGGCAGCAAAGACTTGAATCGCTTAGCTGATGCCTCGCCGAAGCTCATTACGCACAACGGCTGGATTGGAATCCCCGATTGGACCCACCCTTGCGCCGTCAGAGCCAATGCAATCCTGTCGGGATCCGATTCGCCCTGGGACTTGATCTCCAGGAACAAGCCGGCATTCGCCTGTCGCAGCAGAGCCAGAAGTTCCTCGAGTGTCGGCACAGGCTCGCCCACGTACTTTTCAGACATCCACAGTCCGGCGTCCAATCTCCGGATCTCTGCCAAATCGAAGCTGCTGACCAGCCAAGGCGATCGATCGGGGTACAGGACCGGTGCGTTGGTCGTGCGACTCAGCGCCTGGTCGTGCATGAGAACCAGGTAACCGTCACGGGTGACCTGAACGTCGGTCTCAACCCATTTAGCGCCCTCAGCAATTGCTGCCCGGAATGAAGCCAACGTGTTCTCGGGCGCACTCAACGGGTATCCACGATGCCCGACCAGAACCGGGACTTGTCCAACGGCCGCCGACAGGCAGCCCCCGGCGGCCGCTGCTGCGCGCACAGGAGAAGCTACTGACACTGGAACTGAACCGCCGCCGCCGCCGCCGCAGGATGCCGCAAGCAGGACGGTCGCCGCGCACGCCAGCATTCGGATGCTGAATAACTGATCAAGTCTCACGTCAACCTCTAGAACGTCAATCGCCGGTGGCGAAAGCACTCACAAGGAAAGTGAACTCCCGTCTCGCGGCGTGGTTTGCTGAGAATCTTATGGCCGCTTCGGCCCGTGCACTTGATGTGTCGCAAGTCCCGTGGGTATGCCGTTTGACCTTTATGGCCCTTCCCCGTAAGTAGTCTCCCGACACCTTGCGGCGGCGTTCAGAAGGCTGAACTGCCCTGCCCCTGCACTGCGAACGTGGCAGCGGACCGACCGCGTCGGCCGCAACCCCGTCCAGGATTCCCATGGGCACAATGTGGGCTGCGAACAAATGGAGTCGTGAATGACGTTGGCTGAATTGATAACGCGAGACGTCGACGACATCGTCGGTGAGTGGGAGCAATTTGCCAGAGCGACGGTTCCGCCCGCTGTCGACCTGACGCCTGAGGAACTGCGCGACCATGCGCGCCTGCTCCTTCTTGCCGTCGCAAATCACGTGGCCGGCGACCGACACTCGGGATCTTCGGGCTTGGGACTGGGCCTGTACATCGCACGCGAGATTGCCGTCGCCCATGGCGGCTCGCTCAACGGCATTTCGACCGAAGAGGACGGCACAACTTTCACCGCGCGGCTGCATCGCCAGACGCCGCCGGATCGCGGCAACAACGTTTGACGTCGGATAGATGAAGTCGACCAGTCCCGGCAACTTTCCTGCTGCCTTGCAGGCTCGGGCCACCCGAGTCTCGTATGAGGCAGGGGCAACCATTTTTCGCCGGGGAAGCCCCACCCACTCGGTCTTCTTCGTTGAAGCCGGGGCCGTCCGCTTGGTACGTTATGGCCGTGCCGGTGAGGAAGTCGTACTGCACCACGCGTCCCCCGGGGAGTTTATTGCCGAAGCTTCCCTGGACAGCGCGCGGTACCACTGTGATGCCATGGCGCACGAACCCAGTCAGCTCCTGCAGGTCCCCTCGGCAGCGCTCAAGGAGTTGCTGGACACCGACCGTGACTTTGCCCGTCAATGGGTTGGAATACTGGCCCGGCAGCTGCGGTCCGTCAGGGGCCGGGTCGAACGACTTTCGCTGAAGAGTGCACGTGACAGAGTCACACACCTGCTGGTTTCCGAAGGCCGGGGACCGAAGTGTGAGTTGGTCCTGGAAAGCACGCTCAAGGACTTGGCGCGCAATCTGGGTCTCACGCACGAGGTGCTCTACAGGACGCTGGCGGCCATGGAGCGGGAGGGGCTCATCGAAAGAGGCCGGGGCGTCCTTAGTCTGGGACCGGGCCATATGATTTAAATCATAGGCGCATG
>JAAPAA010000010.1 GCA_012274165.1 Thiobacillaceae bacterium | reverse complement strand
CGCCAGAGCATGTGGCCCTTGATGACAATTCGAGCGATGGGGATCGTGCCGTATGGGTCCGCCGAGTTGACGACTGTCAGCTCGAATCGATCGCCGGGCAGGTATTTGAACTCGCGCGTCAGATGAAACGGCTTGGGTGTGCCATCGGCGCTCTTGCCCGCGCTTGGGCGGAGCTCGGGAGCGATGCTCGCCCAATTTTGTCGAAGTGATTGCGGCACGGGAGCCTCCACTGTAATTGCATACAGCGCCGCGCGTCAACACGCGCGTTTCTGACAGGTGACTCGCCTAAGTGG
The DNA here is from genome assembly GCA_012274165.1 of Thiobacillaceae bacterium. GTDB lineage: Bacteria > Pseudomonadota > Gammaproteobacteria > Burkholderiales > Thiobacillaceae > Thiobacillus. The sequence goes on along the minus strand of JAAPAA010000010.1, from coordinate 5,907 downwards.
GCTGGCGCACAGCGCGAATCCTTTCACGAGCGGACACTGAGGAGCGAAGCTCTCTAGAGGCCTCGCCCTGACGGAGTAGCGCGTGCCACGACCTGACGTATTGATGCATGGATTTCTGCAGAACAACCGCGACGAGCTCCTCGTCCGGTGCAAGGCGAAAGTCGCTGAGCGACCTAAGCGAGCAGCTACGACCGAGCAGTTGGCGAACGGAGTGCCGCTCTTCTTGAGCCAGCTTACGAGGACGCTGGGGGCAGAGGAAGAGGGCAAGCGCGCCGAGGGGGTCCAGATTTCAGGGCCTGCCGGTGGGGACGCGGACGCGCTCTCCGAAATCGGCGTGACTGCCGCTGCCCATGGCAAGCAGCTTCTTGAACTGGGCTATTCGGTCGACCAAGTCGTCCACGACTACGGTGACCTCTGTCAGTCCATCACTGACCTTGCCTTCGAGCGCGATGCTCCCTTTGCCGTCGACGAGTTTCGCACCTTGAACAGATGCCTGGACAACGCCATCGCCGATGCCGTGACCGCGTTCGTCGCCGAGCGCGACGTCGGGATGGCTATTCAGCAATCTTCCGCGGCCGTTGAACGCCTTGGCTTCCTGGTGTATGAGATACGAGCTTCTGTGCAGGTTGCCAACGTGGCCTTTCGGGCGCTGGAGACCGGCCCGCTCGGCATTGGCGGGGCTACCGGCGCGCTCCTGAAACAGAGCCTGCTCGACTTGTCCACGCTCGTGAACCGCTCGCTACCGGAGACCCAAACGGTGCCGGCCGTCGGGAGTGAGCCAAGTCCCGCAATCGCCTGAAACGCGAGCATGGGGGCTTAAGTCGCCGTGATGTCGGGAAGCAAGCGGTCGTACTCGCCCTTGACGACTTGATAGCACTCGCAACTCCGGGCCTCCAGGCCTGGACGGTCCAGCGCCACGATGCGGCCGCGCGTGTACTTGATGAGTCCAGCTTTCTGCAGCGCTTGCGCGCTTTCGGTAACGCCCTCGCGGCGAACGCCCAGCATGTTGGCCATCAGCTCTTGCGTCATCACGAGCTCATTGCCCGGAAGGCGGTCCAAGCTCAGCAGCAGCCACCTGCAGAGCTGCTGGTCGAGGGAATGGTGTCGGTTGCATACGGCGGTCTGTGCCATCTGTGTCAAAAGCGCCTGTGTGTATCGCAGGAGCAGATGCATCACCGGCGGCAACTCGAACTCGTCATTCAGGATTTTGGCGAGCAAGCGGTAGCTCTTTCCGGCGCTCTGCACTACTCCGCGGCTGGGAGTCGAGCCCCCGCCCATGAACAGCGAAACTCCGACCAGCCCTTCGTTGCCTACGACTGCGATTTCGGCCGAAGCGCCATTGCGCATGACGTTCAGAAGCGACACGATGCTGGACGTCGGGAAGTACACGTGGCTGAGAGGCCCACCGGCTTCGTAGAGCACCTGGCCGAGCTTGAGGTCGACCGATTCCAGGTGGGGCTGCCAGCGTTTCCGTATGTCCTGAGGCAGCGCGGCAAGAAGGTGATTGTTCTCTGCGTTTTCCGGCATAGGTGTCTCCCAACCGCGGGAATCAACCTACTTCTTCGGCAGCGCCGACCCGGCTCGCTGGTGTCCTGTGCCATGCCCGCGAACTTTTTGGCACATGGGATGTACTTCGAAACGCATTGTGCGCCTCCGCACAGAAGTATTCCACTCGCGAATTCAGGATTCGTGTGTGCGATCAAGCCTGAGTCCCGCAAGTACGCCACTCGCCGCGCCGCGCAAGCAGGGGCGAACACGCGTACCCCCGCGCGTCTTGCTGGTTGACGACTGTCCTCTTCAGCGCTTGCTCGGACTGGCCTTGCTTGCTCGCTGGCGAATCGCGGCCGAGGTTGCCAGTGATGGTCAGGAAGCCATCCTCATGGCGGCAGAGCAGGACTTCGACATCATCCTGATGGACCTCGACATGCCCCTCGTCGACGGCTTTGCCGCGACGCAGAGCATCAGGCAGCAAGAGCGCTCGGGCAAGCGCCGCAAGCGCGTTCCAGTGGTGGCGTATACCGCCAACGACTCCGCCTCGTCGGAACATGGCTGGTGCGGTAGCGGCATGGACGCCGTGTTGGCCAAGCCCAGCGTCGCCTCCGACATGGGCGAGTGCTTGAGGCGCTGGTGCCCGGGGAGGCTGGTCGTCGACAGCCTCGGCGCTTCAGCCTAGGCGCGTTTCGAACAAGCGAGCCCATTTGAGGTTTACTGCAGACAGCTGCTCGCGCTTGAACACCGCCTGGGTAGCTTGGTGGCCGCTTGCCGGACTCCATGGCACGACGGGCGCCGGCGGCCGCGGCAACGAGACGAGTTCATCCAATACCGGGAGGTCCGCTGGCATGGTCGCAGCGACCGGGGATGAGCCAAGACCCTTGCCATAGGCGACCTGTAGCGCGAGCTTTGGAAGGGCGTCGCTCTCGCCCAAGGCATCTAGAAGAGACGCAGCGAGCCTAGGCAAGCTGAAGAGCTTGACCTTGCGAGTGCGACCATCGACCAAGAACAAGACGTAGGGCGGCATGGGCTCAGCATGCGGAGGAATGCGCTCGGTCACTGAGCCTAGGCGGGTGAGTACCGCGGCAGTCAATTCATCGTAGAGCTGCGCCAGCTGCTCTTCGTCGCCGGCATTCACCCACCAGTGGCTCAGGACCAAAAAGGCGCCTGTCGTGCGTGGGTCTCCCGACGCCGAAACACAGACGTGCAAGGCGGCTCGCGCCTGGGATACGTATACCGCACACGCATTGCGCGGGCTCACGTCCATCTGCCAGGTTCCGACGACCCGCTCGTCCTGCTTCACCTCGACTTCGAGCCCGTAGGGCCCCGGAGGAGCTGCCATCAGTTCGTCAAGCAACGGCAGATGAGCGCAGACGAGAGCCGGAAGTGCAGTCTCGGGTGGCGCTCGCGCCCGCGATGCCGCGCGCCTCTCTTCTCGCTGCGGCCCTGCGGCGTCAGCAGCACGCGTCCTGAAGGGCAGCTCAATGTCGAGCGCGCCAGTGTCCTCAAACGTTGGATGCAAGGTTTGTTGCCTTGTCCGTAGCTTCATAGGAGCGCCCACATCGTCGAACGTAGACACCTCTCGCGCCCGCGTCAGTCTGCTATCGAACTCTGCGGACAAAGATTTTCGTTCGCCAGTGCGCCAACGCACAGACAGCGCGCGGGAGGTACGTCAGTCTGTGGGCCGGGTAGGCAACCCTGCGTTCACGGACCTGCCAGGTACGGACGGAGTGCCTGCATCGGATAAGCCATGCAGGTTCTCGAACGCCCTCGACAACGCGACCGCATCGTCGCTCCACAGTTGCGGCCCCACGCGCCGCTCCGTGCAACGACGCTCACTGCATTGTCCCAGCGAGACAGCAGCGGCTACAGCAGAGAATTCATCCGCGAAAGCGTGATGTCGTGGGCTGCGAGGAAGTGGCCTGAGCTGCTCATCGGCCGCGACGCTTGTGGACTCAGCTTTGCGGCGCACTCGCCGACCGCCAGCGTGCAGGTCACGTGCGCCGGTGCCAGCGAGTACATCTGGGCATTCAGGGGAACCGGCATTGATGGCTCAGGCCGGGTGTGGGATACACGCGTCTTGGTCTTCGGCGGTCAGGACCATGACCTGTTGACCGTCCAGACCAGATACGCCGGCACCGCTGCGGCGAGCCCATTCTGTGGCCAACCAAAGTTCCTGTGCTCGCTCCTCGAACACCTTGCGTTCGAAGACGGCGGCTATCCCGTGGGGACTGGACCGCGACAGGTGTCCAGTCTCGCCGCATTCGACAATTTTCATGACCACTTGTTCAGCCGACAGCGCACGCTGCCGATTCTCGCGGTGGCCAACCCCGTTGAGTCGGAGGGTAGTGCTCCCCCTTCACCCAGTCCTCGGGTCCTAGCGCGAGCCCTTTGTGGTGTGGCGCATGTCGTGAGTCTCGGCGCGGTAGGCGTCGCGTGCCTCGAAACTTATCTGGGACCACGAATGGCCCTGCACGCCGGGGAGGCTCGGCTGTTCATCCCAGGCCTGGCCGCCAACGCCGACCCTGAAGAGCACCCGACCTTTTCGGACCTTCAGAAGCCGACCCGTTCGGAAGCAGGCTACGTCGAAGCTGCGGCACAGCGCGCTACGCATTCATGGAGCACTTCGGTCGCCAGACGCGCAGACTTCGATGCCCTTTGGGCTAAGTCGGACTGCTTGTGAACACCTTGGCGCTTGTGAGCCCGAGGGGTGGAAACGTAGCCACCCGGCTTGGTATCGCCTTCGCAATCGTGTTCGCGGGCATCGGCGTGCTCTGGGTTCTGGTCTCGGATGGAATCGCTTCAAGCATTGCCCCGACACCCGAGAGCCTGGAGGTCGTTCAGCGCTACAAGGGCGTCGGCTTCATCGTCGTCACCGCAGTGTGTCTTCTTCTCCTGGTGCGATTCGGCTACCAGAGGCTATCGGCTGCGCTCGTTGCCTCAACCGCAGCTGCCGTGGAGGACTTGACGCGGCAGCTCGAAGTGCGTGTCGCCGAGCGCACGGCGGAGCTTCGCTTCGTCAACCAGGAGCTCGAAGCTTTCGCGCGCACCGCCGCGCACGACCTGAAGACACCCTTGAGCGGAATCATCGGCTTGGCGGAGATTCTCCGAATTCGGTATCAATCCTTGCTAGGGCCAGAAGGCGACCGGATGACGTCGCTCATTCAAAAGTCGGCGGAGAACATGGCGGTTCTCATTGACGACCTGCTGTCGCTGTCGCGCGTGACGACGCACGACCTGGCAGTGGAAAGGGTTGACTTGGCCGCGATTGCCAGCGCCGTGGTCAGCGACCTGCGGCTGGCGGAGCCGTCGCGCGAAGTGACTGTGTCCATCCGCGGTCCGATGCACATCCAGGCAGACGAGGGCCTGCTTCGGTCCCTCATGGCGAATCTGATTGGCAATGCGTGGAAGTTCACCTCGAAGGTGGCATCCCCGCATATCGAGGTCGGATGCGACAACACGCATGAAGGCTGGGTGGTTTACTTCGTGCGAGACAACGGGGCCGGCTTCGCGATGAGTGAGGCAGCCAAGGTCTTCGAGCCGTTTCACCGTTTCCACACGACGCAAGACTTCGCCGGAACCGGAGTGGGCCTGGCAACCTGCCAGCGCATCGTTCACCGGCATGGCGGCTCCATATGGATTAAGTCGATGCCAGGCCACGGGACTACTGTGTATTTCAGTTTGAGCCGGGCCGAGGTGAAAGGTCATCCGCCCTGCGTACCCAGCGATTCGTTCTTCGCAACCTTCGCGTAGCTCAGAGGAGCCGACCATGACACCAATGCCAGACCTTTCCAAGACCCCGCTCGAAAACGCTCTTCTGGCCGCCATGCCGCAGGACGAGGTGCGACGGTGGCAGCCGCACCTTGAATTGGTCGACCTCGCGCTGGGGCAAGTACTTTGCGAGCCTGGCGTCGAACTCGAATACGCGTATTTCCCGCTGACATCCATCATCTCGCTCCTCTACGTCATGCACAACGGCGAGTCCGCGGAGATTGCTCTGGTCGGGAAGGACGGGATGCTCGGTGTCACGCTCTTCATGGGCGGCAACTCGACGACGATTCGCGCCGTAGTCCAGAGCGCCGGCAAGGGTTTTCGTCTGCCGGCAAGCGAGCTCATTGCGGCAGTCGGTAGGGGCGGCGGAACGCTTCGTGTTCTCCTGCTGTACACGCAGTCGCTCCTCACCCAGATGACGCAGACGGCCGCGTGCAACCGGCATCACACTCTGAAGCAGCAGTTCAGCAGGTGGCTGCTGCTGAGCTTCGACCGTCTTCAAGGCGACGAGATAGTCATGACACAGAAGCACATCGCGAAAATGCTCGGCGTCGAAGGTGACGCCGTGACAACGACGGCCGCCGCATTGGCTGCGACGGGCGCCATCAGCTACAGGGGCGGCCGTATCACAATACTTGACAGGGG
>JAAPAA010000104.1 GCA_012274165.1 Thiobacillaceae bacterium | reverse complement strand
GAGGCGTGTGGCGACGCGCTCACGGTGCGCTTTGGCGCCCCAGATCCAGACGTATTGCACGCCGGACACCACGGCGATGACGAATACGCTCGCGAACAACGCAGTCAGCCATTCATCCAGTTTCAGTATCTGGGCCAAGTCTGCGAGCACCAGCGCCAGCAAGGCGAACTCGGCAAACATATGCGTCTTGCCAAGCCAGGTTGGGTGGATTTCCAGATGCCCCGCCATCCCCCGATAGCTCAATGCGCCCAGCACGATGATGCTGTCGCGCAGCAGAATCGCCAGCGTCACCCACAGCGGAATCGCCCCCGCCTGCGTCAGCAACACCAGGGTCACCACGCCCAGCGCCTTGTCGGCGACGCTATCGAGCGCAGCGCCAATCTGTGTCATCTGGTTGAGCCAGCGCGCCAGCATGCCGTCGATGCCGTCCGATACGGCCGCCGCCAGAAATAGCCAGCACGCGGCCTCCCAGCGCTGCTGCAGGATCAGCCACGCCACCACCGGCACCGCAGCCAGCCGCAGCAGGGTGATGACATTCGGCAGATTGAATACACGCTCACGCATGGCTACACACTAATCAACTCAAGGGTTGTCTGGCAAGTTCGTCCCACAGTTTGTCGAGGCGCTTGGCCGATACGGGAGACGGCGTTTTCAGTTCCTGCGCGAACAGCGAAATCCGCAATTCCTCCAGTTGCCAGCGGAAGTCGTCCAGCACCGCCGGCAGCTCGCCCCGCACCTGCGCCCGCCGCGCCAGATACTTGTTTTGCAGCGTCAGCACGCTGGCCATGCCACGCGAATCGCGCACTTCGGAGGCGGGTAATTTCTCCAGCCTCTTGAGTATGCCGCGCAGGTAACGCGGCAGGTCGCGCAGGTGCGCCCATGCGGTGGCGGTGATGAAATCAGGCGGAACCAGCGCGGCCAGATGCGACGTTTCATCGCGCATCGCAGCAGTAAACTGCGGCTTGGCATTCAGGCGCGCCGCCACCTGCGCATGCAGGTCGAGAATCTCCGCCACGTCACGCAATAGGGCCTGCTTGACGACCGCGACCTTGGGCTTGGCGCGCTCCTTTTGCTTGTCGAATTCCTTCTGCTTGCGCGGCGTGTCGTCGTCGCCCAGCAGCGCGCGGGTGGCGATCGCATTGATCAAGGCCTCGCGCAACTGTTCAGCGCTGCCAAAGTTGCGGAATTTAAGCGCCAGCGCGGTTTCGTGCGCCAGGTCCTTATCGAGCTGCTTGAACTGGGCGACCAGTGCGATGCGCAACAGCCGCACCACCCCGCGCCGGGTTTCGCTTGCAGCTGCGTCGGCGGTATCGAGCAGACGCAGATCGACGCTTTCGCCCGCATCGACCAGCGCGGGGTAACCCGTCAGTTCGCGTCCGCCGCGCTTGAATTTCACCTGCTCCGGCAGATCGCCAAAACTCCATTCCACCAGTCCGGTGCGCTCGAACTCGCTATCCTCCGCGCCACCGCCGTAGGTGATGCGCGCCGCGCCACCCAACTGCTGGCGCAAGGCGGCGAGATCGCGCCCGCTGGCGAGTTCCTGCCCGCTGTCGTCGATCACGCTGAAATTCATTTTCAGGTGCGGCGAAAACTCGCCCGACCAGTCGTCGGGGTGGATGTCGGTGCCCGTCTTCTTGCGTATGTATGCCGCCAGCGCGACGGTCAAAATCTGCTCGCCCGGCTGCGCAACGCCCAGAAACGCCGTCACCGCATCGGGCAGGGGAATCAGCGGACGGCGCTTGTCTTTCGGCAGCAGTTTCAGCAGTGCGGTGAGCTTTTCGCGGATGAGGCCGGGCACCAGCCAGTCCGCCTGCGCCGCCTCGATGCGGTTGAGCAGGTACAGCGGCAGCTGCAGCGTCACGCCGTCGAGCGCGTGGCCGGGCTCGAAGCGGTATTTGAGCTTGCACGCCACGCCATCGACCAGCATGGTTTCGGGGAACAGATTGTGATCTGCGCCCAGTCCTTCGCCGAGGATGTCCTCGCGCTGCAGGAACATGATTTTCGGATTCGTGGCCTCGGCTTGCTGCCGCCATTTTTCGAACGCCGCGCCGTTGTGAATGCCGGCGGGAATGCGCGCGTCGAACACGCGGAAGATGCGCTCCTCGTCCAGCCACACGCCCGACTTGCGCGCCTTGTGTTCGAGGTCTTCGATTTCCTGAACCAGCGCGCGGTTATGCGCCAGCCATTTCGCCTGCGTGTCGTATTCGCCCGCCACCAGCGCGCCGCGAATGAACAGCTCGCGCGACAGCTCGGGATCGATGCTGCCGTAGTGAATCTTGCGCCGTGCCACCAGCGTGATGCCGTACAGGCTGACGCGTTCGAACGCCACCACGCGCGCGCCCTCCTTTTCCCAGTGCGGCTCGATGAACATGCGCGTCAGCAGATGCTGGCCGGCCGCCTCGATCCATTCCGGCCGCACCTCGGCAACGGTGCGCGCGAGCAGCCGCCCGGTGTCGGTCAGCTCGGCCGCCATCACCCACTTCGGGCCTTTTTTCGCCAGCGCCGAACCGGGATGGATCGACAGCTTGATGCCGCGTGCGCCCTGGTAATTGCCTTCGCCGGGCCGGGCGCGGCCCGCGCCCTCACCCGGCTTGGCGCGCGCCTTGACGTCGTCCGACTTGAAGCCGATGTTGCCGAGCAGGCCGGTCAGCAGCGCCTGATGAATGGTGTCGTAGCCGGCATCTTTTTCGTTCTCGCGCAGTCCGAGTTCGCTCACCTGCGCATGCAACTGGCCATGAATGTCGCGCCATTCGCGCATCCGTCGCGGCGACAGGAAATGATCCTGCAACAGGATTTGCAGCTGGCGATTGGTTTTCTTGTGCTTGACCTGTTCTTCGTACCAGCGCCACAGCTTCAGCCAGCCCATGAAGTCGGAGCGTTCGTCGGCGAACAGCTTGTGCTTTTCGTCCGCCGCCTGTGCGCGCTCCATCGGGCGATCGCGCGGATCCTGCACCGACAGCGCGCTGGCGATGATCAACACCTCGTTGACGCAGCGCTGCTGTTCCGCCGCCAGCAGCATGCGGGCAATGCGCGGATCGAGCGGCAGCTTGCCGAGCTTCTTGCCGATCTCGGTAAGCCGCCCCTGTTCGTCCAGCGCGTGCAGTTCGGCCAGCAGCTGATAACCATCGCTCACCAGCCGCGTGCTCGGCGGGTCGATGAAGGGAAAGCCCACCACGTCGCCCAGCCCCAGCGTCTTCATGCGCAGGATGACGCCGGCCAGCGAGGAGCGCAGCAACTCGGGATCGGTAAAGCGCGGACGATTGCCGAAATCGGCTTCGTCGTACAGGCGGATGCACACGCCGGCCGCCACCCGGCCGCAGCGCCCGGCGCGCTGGTTGGCCGACGCCTGCGAGACCTTTTCGATCAGCAGCTGCTCGACCTTGTTGCGCGCCGAATAGCGCTTGACCCGCGCGGTGCCCGGATCGATTACGTAGCGGATGCCCGGCACCGTGAGCGAGGTCTCCGCCACGTTGGTCGCCAGCACGATGCGCCGCGACTGGTTGGATGGCTTGAAAATCGCGTCCTGCTCGGCCACCGACAACCGCGAAAACAGTGGCAGGATTTCGGTGCCGGGCGGGTGGTGCTTGCGCAACGCCTCGGCGGTGTCGCGGATCTCGCGCTCGCCCGGCAGAAACACCAGGATGTCGCCGGAGCCGAGGCGCGCCAGTTCGTCGGTGGCGTCGAGGATGGCGGCGATCTGATCGGGGGCGTCCTTGTCTTTCTTCTCGCGCTCGCCCTTGGCCGGCGTAGCAGACTCTTCGCGCTCGATCGGCCGCCAGCGGACTTCCACCGGGTAGGTTCGCCCTGACACCTCGATCACTGGCGCGTCGTTGAAATGTTTGGAAAAGCGCTCGGCGTCGATGGTCGCTGAGGTGATCACCAGCCGCAGGTCGTTGCGCTTCTCCACCAGCGTCTTCAGATAGCCCAGCAGGAAATCGATGTTGAGGCTGCGCTCGTGCGCCTCGTCGATGATGATGGTGTCGTAGCGCGACAGCATCGGATCGCCCTGGCTTTCGGCCAGCAGGATGCCGTCGGTCATCACCTTGATCGCGGTGTCGTGGCGCACCTTGTCGGTGAAGCGCACCTTGTAGCCGACCACGCCGCCCAGCTCGCCGCCTAGTTCCTGCGCGATGCGGGTCGCCACTGCGCGCGCGGCTATGCGGCGCGGCTGGGTGCAGCCGATCAGCTTGCCCGGGCGCACGCCTGCCTCCATGCACATCTTGGGAATCTGCGTGGTCTTGCCCGAGCCGGTTTCGCCGCACAGGATCAGTACCCGGTTCTTTTGCAGCGCGGCGAGGATGTCGTCGCGGCGGGCGCTAACGGGTAGATCTGGATAATGGATAAGCAAGGCGTGACTCAATCATTCAAAAACGATCCGCGAAGTGCGCGAAGAAAACCCCATGGTTTTCCTTCGCGACCTTCGCGGACAAAAAAAGGTTTACTTGTTCTGGATATACCGCGCGTCATCAAAGCTTTCCAGCCAGGCCGGCCGGTAGACCGCCATCACGGTGACCGCCATGCCCGTTGTAAACGCCTCGCCCCAACTGATCAGCATGGCATACGGCGTGTAATAGCTGAGCAGGTAATCGAGCGGATACACGCCGCCCAGCGCCATCAACGCCGTGGTGGCAAGCCCGATCGCCACTACCGACAGCACCGCGCCGAGAAAACCGTTACCCAGCACATAAATGAAAAAATGATCCGGCAGGTAACGCTCCAGCAGACGGAAAACGCCCCAACTCACTGCGGCGGGCAGCGCCGCAGTCAACAGCGTATCCACGCCGAGCGCGCCCCAACTGCCGCGCCCGAATACCGCGTTCGCCAACAGGATCAACACCCCGGCAAAAGTGGCGCGCCAGAAGCCGAACATCAGCGCCAGCGCCGCTATGCCGTACAAATGAAACGACAAGCCCGGCTTCACGCCGCTGCGTATCTGCCACAGCGCCAGCACCACCACCGTGGCGCCGAGAAACAGGTTCAGGCGCTGCGGGTCGGCCAGTCGCCGCCAGTCGCCCGTCATCAGCCAGCGCCAGCCCAGAAACACCAGCCCCAGCCAGCCGACCAGATGAAATGATTCTGGAAGCACGGATGCAAACAAGGCCGGCGCGGTAAAATTCATAGGCGAATTTTACGCGATGCCATCCCGCCCCGCTGCCACGAAAGCGCTTATGCCCGCCATTTCCAACAAGCCGCTGTCCGACGACGAACTGGCCGCCTACAGCGACCTCATCCACGACGTGTCCGAGCGTGCCGATCTTCCGCTTTCGCTCGAAGGCATCGACGGCTTTGTCACCGCGCTGCTGGTTGCGCCGCGCCCCGTCACGCCGGACGAATACTTCCCGGTGCTGCTGGGCGAGGGCGGCATGAACGTATTCAAGGACGCGGAGGAGCAGAAGCTGTTCATGGACTGCTTCAACCGCCGCTGGAACGAAATCAAGCGTGCGCTGGCCGCTCCGGTGGAAAACCTGGCCGACCCCAAAGCGCTGGCGCCGCTGATCATGGACTGGGAAGGCCTGCTGAGCGAACTACCCAGGAAAGAAGCCGATGAAGTCCGGCAAGACATGCCCGCCTACGGTCAATTATGGGCAGCCGGTTTCCTGATCGTGGTCGAACACTGGGAAGACGACTGGTCGCTGCCGGAAGACAGCAAGGACGAGACCTTTGTCGACGCCTGCCTCGACCCGTTCTATGCGCTGATCACGCCGGAAGCCGACTGGACGCCCGCAGAGCGCAAGCTCAACCGCGACGAACACGTCGCCAGCGCCATCTGGGGTGCCTACGACCTGCGCGAATTCTGGCTCGACCGCGGCTTCGTCCCGCACGCGCCGATCCACAAAGACCCCGAACCCGGCCGCAACGACCCCTGCCCGTGTGGCAGCGGCAAGAAATACAAAAAATGCTGCGGTGCGGACGACACCGTGCATTGAGCTTGAACAGACTGGTCTGATTGCATCCGCAATAAAAAAGGCAACCATGGGTTGCCTTTTTTATTGCGGATGGGAGAGCCATTTTGGCCGAGACTGTAATGTTGAAGCTGACTTTTTAGACCGTTATCGACTCAGCTTTCAGCCAGCTGCCGCCCGGTCCAGCCAGGCCGCAGTTTGCCGCTTGCCGTGGATCGCCGACACGGGCAAAGGCTCACCGTTTTTCCAGCGCGTGAGCGCTTCGCGTTTACCCGGACCCGTGATCACAAACCACACATGCTGGCTCCGGTTCAAGCGTGCGGCTGACAGGCTGACGCGTTCGGACGGCGGCTTCGGTGCATCGTGAACGGCCAGCACGTCTGCGCCGTTCCAATCATGACTGGGGAAGATGCTGGCAGTGTGGCCATCCTCGCCCATGCCGAGCAGCACCACATCGAAATCCGCCACGCCGGCCAGCCACCTGGCGTATACGGTCGTGGCGTCCTGCGAGCCCTGTTCAGCCGGAATCGGCCGGCGGTTTTCCGGCGGGATGTGCGAAGCAGCCAGCCAGGCTGCTTCGATCGCCACGCTGTTGCGCTCGGGATGAGCCACCGGCAAACAGCGTTCATCGCCGTACCAGACATGCCAGCGCGCATCGCCCGCCTGCTGCCTGGCCAGCGCGCGATACAGCGCGAGGGGCGTGGTGCCGCCCGCCAGCACCAGGTGAAACGCGCCCCGCGCAGCGATGGCCGATTCCGCTTCAGCACACAGCGCAGCACTTAACGCATCTACCAGCGCGTCGGCATCGGCGAACACGCGCCACTCGGGCAAGCTCACAACTCGTTGCGCCAGGTCTGGTCGTCGCTGTCAAACAGGCGGTTGGAATCCGCCGGCCCCCAGCTGCCCGCGGCATAGGTCGGGATGTAATCGCGCTCGACCGTCCAGTGCTTGAGGATTGGATCGACCACGCGCCACGCCCATTCGACTTCGTCGAAGCGTAAAAACAGCGAGCGGTCGCCTTCGATCACGTCGAGCAGCAGGGTTTCATAGGCGTCAAGCGTCTCTTCGTCGGTTTTCAGGAAGCTCGCATTCATCTGCATCATGCGCGTATCCATATCGAGCCCGGGCTGCTTGACGTGGATTTCCATGCGCATCGATTCGTCCGGCTGGATCGACAGCAATATCCAGTTGGGTTCGATCGATTCGAGCGGGGTTTCGCGAAACAGCTGCTGCGGCGGATGGCGAAAGCGGATCGCGATCATCGACGTCTGGTGCTTCATGCGCTTGCCCGTGCGCAGATAAAACGGCACCCCGCGCCAGCGCCAGTTATCGATGTAAAACTTGGCGGCAACGTAGGTTTCGGTGATGGAGTTGGGCTCGACGTTGTCTTCCTCCTGATAGCCCAGAACCGGCTGGCCCTCGATGTTGCCGCGCGCGTATTGCGCACGGATGGCATGCGCATGCACCGCACGCTTGGCGATGGGCCGGATCGAGCGCAGCACCTTCACCTTTTCGTCGCGCAGTGCATCGGCTTCGAGTGCGGGTGGAGGTTCCATCGCCACCACGGTCAGCAGCTGCATCAAGTGGTTTTGCAGCATGTCGCGCAGCGCGCCCGCGCGGTCGTAATAATCTGCGCGCTTTTCGATGCCGATGGATTCGGCCACGGTGATCTGCACGTGGTCGATGAAATTGCGGTTCCACAACGGCTCGATCAGGGTATTGGCGAAGCGGAAAACGAGCAGGTTTTGCACGGTTTCCTTGCCAAGAAAATGATCGATGCGATACACCTGCTCCTCACCAAAGTTCTGGTGCAGCAGCTGGTTCAGCACCCGCGCCGATTCGATGTCTTCGCCAAAGGGCTTTTCAATCACCACACGGTTCAGCCCGCGCGGCTTGTTGAGGCCGACGGCTTCGAGGTTGTGGATGACGGCGGAAAACTCGGCCGGCTTGATCGCCAGATAAAACACTGTGCTGGAGCAGGCCGCCTCGGGTGGAAGGCGGTCGGCCAGCGCCTGATACGAAGCGACATCGTTGAGGTCGCCCTGCTGATAGCGAAAGCGTGTGAGAAAGCGCTCGAATATCGGCGTATCCAGGCTGCCCTTGATTTTGGGGGCCAGCACCTCGCGCATGTGCGCACGCCATTGTTCGTCGCTCCAGGGACGACGCGCAAACGCCACGATGTTGAGCGACTCAGCCAGCCGCGCAGCCGCTTCCAGGTGGTACAGCGCAGGCAACAGCTTGTTGCTGGCAAGGTTGCCCGTGGCGCCAAAAATCACGAACGTGCATGGCAAGATCGCATCGGGATCAGCACTCATTTGCCGTCTTCCTTGACCGCATGGCCGCCGAATCCCTGGCGCATTTTGGCGAGCATTTTGGCTGCGTAGTCGTTCTTGCCCTGGGTGGCAAAACGCATCATCAATGACATCGTCATCACCGGCGTGGGCACGCCCTGCTCAACCGATTCGAGCACGGTCCAGCGTCCCTCACCAGAATCCGATACAAACGGCTCGATGTTGTCGAGCGCCTGGTCCTTGGCAAGAAAATCCGCCGACAAGTCCAGCAACCAGGAGCGCACCACGCTGCCGTGCCGCCACAGCTCGGCGATGTCGCTCATATCGAGATCGAAGTCCGACTTGTTCTTCATCAGCGCAAAGCCTTCGGCAAACGCCTGCATCATGCCGTACTCGATGCCGTTGTGAACCATCTTCACAAAGTGCCCGGAGCCGACCGGCCCGGTATGCAGCCAGCCGGTGGTCGGCGTCGGCGCGAAGGCTTCCATATAGGGTTTCAGCCGCGCAGCAGTTGCATCGCTGCCTCCAAACATGATGCAGTAGCCGTTATCCAGCCCCCACACCCCGCCCGACACACCGGCATCGGCATATTCGACCTGCTGCGCCGCCATCATTTCGGCGCGGCGCTGGTCGTCCTTGTAATAGGCATTGGCGCCGTCGACTACCAGGTCGCCAGGGCTCAAAAATGGCATCAGCGTGGTCAGCGCGGCCTCGGTAGCGTCACCTGCGGGCAGCATCAGCCAGACGATGCGCGGCGTCTGCAATGCCGCGACCAGCTCGGGCAAACTGGCGCAGGCGAGGTGCCCGGTCTCCGCCGCGATGGCTACGCTGACTTCATGGCTACGATTGTTCAGTGCGATCTTGATGCCCTTGCGCGCCAGCCGCCGTGCCATGTTTCCGCCCATGCGACCCAGTCCGACAATACCGAATTCCATACTTGACTCCCTAGTTGAAGATGGCTACCTGTCTGGCGCAACAATCATGCCAACAGAAAATGTGTGAATGGACGCGTGTTTGGCACGCGATTGGGTTAAAACGTGCCCCTGCCAAGTGCACGATGCACCGGATCAGACCAGTAACCCAGGGAACAGTTTACCCAACCCGCTCGCAATCATTTCAATTGAAATGGCCGCGATGATCAAGCCCATCAAGCGCGTGACAACGTGTATCCCGGTTTTGCCCAGCCGTTTCGCAATCGCCGGTGCGGCGCGAAACGACAGCCAAACCGACACGGCCACCAGCGCCACCGGAACCAGCAAGGCGGTCTGGTGCAGCACGTTTCCATGTGTAGCGCCTGCAGCCACGATCACATGCGTGATTGCGCCAGGACCCGCCAGCAGCGGGATTCCCAGGGGCACCACGCCGACTGCATCCCGCTCTTCTGCTTCGATTGCTTCGTCGCGGGTTTGCCTTTGCGGGCTGACGTGCGCCTGCACCATCGACAGCGCCAGCAACAGCAGCAGCAAGCCGCCCGCGACCGAAAAGGCCGCGAGGCGGATGCCGAAGAAACCCAGCATGGGTTCGCCCAGAAAAATGAACAGGGTCAGCACACCAAGCACTGTCAGCGCCGCCACGCGCGCCGCCGAGCGACTTTGCGCGAGTGTGTAGCCGTGGGTTGCGACGAGAAAAAGCGGAATGACGCCGACCGGATCGACGATGGCGAATAACGCGAGTGCAGCCTTGACGAGTTCAGGAATATCCATGCCGCGCATCATAGCCGCACGGCATGGCGATTATTCAATCCGCTTGAATACCAGGTCCCACACGCCGTGCCCGAGGCGGATACCGCGCTGCTCGAATTTGGTCAGCGGACGCGTGTCGGGACGCGGGGCGTAGTCCGCCACGGTGTTTGCCAGCAGCGGCTCGGCAGCGAGCACCACGAGCATCTGTTCGGCGTAATCCTGCCAGTCGGTTGCCAGATGCAGGTAGCCACCCGGCCGGATGCGGCTGGCCAGCAAAGCGACCAGCGGCGGCTGGATCAGGCGGCGTTTGTGGTGGCGTTTTTTATGCCAGGGATCGGGGAAAAAAATGTGGATGCCGGCGAGACTGGCCGGGGCGAGCATCCGCGTCAGCACGTCGACCGCATCGTGCTGAATGACGCGCACATTGGAGAGGCCACGCTCGCCAACCTGCTTCAACAATGCACCGACACCGGGGGTGTGAACTTCCACCCCGATGTAGTCGTTTTCAGGGTGGGCCGCGGCAATTTCGGCCAGGCCCTCGCCCATGCCAAAACCGATTTCCAGAATGCGTGGGGCGGAACGACCGAAGGCCGCGTCGAGGTCAAGCAAGCCGGTCTGATACGGCAGCATGCACTGCGGCCCGATTTCGGCCAGCGCACGCGCCTGGCCGGGACCAACACGCCCGGCACGCAGCACATAGGAACGGATGCGCGGATGCGCGCCAGTGTCGCTCATGCTTATTTGGTGCCCGTGCTGCTATTTTCAGCGATGAGGCCGCTGGTCGGCGAACTGGGGCTGGCCTGATAGATTTTTTTCGGCATGCGGCCAGCCAGAAACGCCTCGCGCCCGGCTTCCACCGCTTTCCGCATCGCCGACGCCATCAGCACCGGATTGCCGGCGCCGGCGATGGCGGTATTCATCAGCACGGCGTCGCAGCCGAGTTCCATCGCAATCGTCGCATCGCTGGCCGTGCCGACCCCGGCATCGACGATCACCGGCACCGAAAGGCGATCAATGATGATTTGCAGATTCCACGGATTGAGAATGCCCATACCGGAACCGATCAGGCTCGCCAGCGGCATCACCGCAACGCAGCCGATGTCCTCCAACTGCTTGGCGGCGATCGGGTCGTCCGAGGTGTAGACCATCACCTGAAAACCGTCCTTCACCAGCACCTCGGCGGCCTTGATGGTTTCGGCCACATTCGGATACAGGGATGCGGGGTCGCCCAGCACTTCGAGCTTGACCAGGCTATGGCCATCCAGCAGTTCGCGCGCCAGCCGCAAGGTACGGATCGCGTCATCCGCCGTGTAGCAGCCGGCGGTGTTGGGCAGATAGGTGTATTTCGACGGCGGCAGCGCATCGAGCAAACTGGGCTGGCTAGCGTCCTGACCGATGTTGGTACGGCGGATGGCGACAGTGACGATTTCCGCGCCCGAGGCTTCAACCGCGAGACGCGTCTGTTCAAAATCCTGATATTTTCCGGTGCCCACCAGCAGGCGGGAGGCATAGGATTTTCCGGCGATAACAAGAGGGTTCATGAGTTTGTGGGGTAAAAGCTAGGGAAGTATCTCAATCAGCCGCCGCCAACCGCGACAACGATTTCCAGCCGGTCTCCGCTGGCAAGCGAGGTACTGGCATGCTGGCTGCGCGGGACGATTTCGCCATTTTTTTCGATGGCGATGCGTTTGCCAATCAGGTCCAGCGACTCGATCAGTTGACTCAGGGTAAGCGGTGCAGGAAAGCGGCGAGGTTCGCCGTTGATATGAAGGTCAATCACAAAACACTTCTTCTATCCGGGGGACGTGAGTTTCAGTAGAATGCCGGATTCTACCCTGAAGCACCCTACAGGGCATGAAGGTACATCTCTAGCCGTGCGGGCGTCGTATAGTGGCATTACCTGAGCTTCCCAAGCTCATGAGGAGGGTTCGATTCCCTTCGCCCGCTCCAAAATTCCCCTCCATCCAACCGCTGTTTAATTTTCCATTCGATTTGGCCGTTATTAGCAGGCCATGCCTACCCCGCTAGATCATTCATCTGCCGTTGCGCTGCTTCACGAAGCGGATATCCGCATGGCGCAAGCACTGGATAACTTTTTCCAGCGCAGTCGCGTGGACATCCAGGACATCATCCTGCGCGCCATTGCTACGGAGATCACGCCGTCGATGCTGGCTACCGGACAATCCTGCCTGGATTGGCTGAATGCCTATCCAGATACGCTATCCACGGCATTTGCTGAACAGTTCCGCCAGCACCTCGCCCATCCCGAGACATTTGAGTTGCAAACCAGCGGCCAGTCGACGCAACTGCAACTGGTGGATGACGCCGTGCTGGGGCGCCAACTGGCAGAAGAAAAAATCGCCGCTCACCTGACAGACAACTTGCGCCCCGAACTGCTGCTGCTATTCAGCCGCCTACAGTCCTTGATGCAAAGCACCGAGAGCGACCATGGACAAATCAAGGCTTTTGGCCCGCTGCCAGTCATTCATGCGCTTTCTCGCGCATTGGACTCACTGGGTTTGGCTCCCCTTAGCGGTACCTTGTTGATACGAAGTGCGGAGAGCCCACTGTGCGATATGCTGAAGCACACTTACACAGCATTGACCCAGTTTTTGAGCGAACACGGGGTCGAAGAACGCACGATCGTAACTGCCCTGCCCACACCCACGCACAAGCGTGCTGAATCGGCCATCGGCCAGGATATTCTGGCGCACATCCAGTCTGTCGCGGCGCACAACCAGGCAACGCTATCCACTGCCGCTCGCACGCCGGCAAACGTGGCCCCCCCCTTGGATAACAGGTTTCTTCCGGCTGTACTGCCGCGTTTTCTCGACAATCTGGCTCATTGGCAGGCTCAGTCGCCTCAAATATCAGACGCTGCGCCCGAGCCCTCCGCGCAGCTACTGCGACTGTTGCAGCAAAATGCCCTTCACACCGACGCGGGAAGCTTCGACCTCGCTGTGCTGGATGCACTGGCAGGCCTGTTCGAGTTCATCCTGGGTGATCCTGGTGTTTCTCCACGCTATAAGTCCGCTATTGCGCAGTTGCAAATTCCGACCCTGCGCGTTGCGCTTGAATCTGCTGATTTTTTCAACGATGACCATCATCCGGCACGCCAGTTAATCGACCTGCTCGGTCAGTTTTCGCGCCGTTTCCCCGACAACCATCCCGCACACGCCGACGCCCTGCAGCAAATCGAGGCAGCCTGCGCTCACATATTAAGTGACGCCCAGCATCCAACCGAGGGGTTTGCCCAGGCACATCGCACGCTGAATACCTGGCTGGACACCGAAAACACCCGCGCCGAAACCGAATTGACCGCGGAAGTCGCCCGGCTGCAACAAATCGAAAGCCAGGAATTGGGCACCCTGCTGGCGCTGCAGAATCTGCACGATCTCAACGCGAGCCCTCCCGCACCCGAGGCGGTATTGCGACGGCTGGAAGACGCCTGGATACCCTACATCGCCTCACTGTATGT
>JAAPAA010000103.1 GCA_012274165.1 Thiobacillaceae bacterium | reverse complement strand
CGCCACAGTTGTATGCGGCGAGTGCAAGCTGCCAATCGCCAAAATCGAGATAGAGCTTGCTGAGGTAGTCCAGTGCAGCGTTGGTGGCTGCAGGAAAGTCGCGCCGGCCATCGTACCAGGCATCCTGTTTGAGTCCGTAATTCCGCCCGGTTGAAGGCATAAATTGCCAGATACCGGAGGCGGCTGAAGTTGAGAGTGCTGTGGAATTGAACGCGCTTTCGATCATCGGCAACAAAGCGATTTCCATCGGCATCGCACGCCGGTCGACTTCCTGAACGATATGGTACAGATAACGGCGCGAGCGACTGACCATGCGGCGGACGTAGTCTGGCCGTGCTGCGTACCAGGATTCGTTAACCGAAACGAGTGGGTTTTGCGAGGCTGCGTCGTCGATTTTGAACCCGCTGCGGATACGCAGCCAGACATCATCCTGGCTGACTTCAGCCGGGCTGTCTTGGTTGGGCGCGGTGTTGTCGAGTGCTGTGCTGGCAGCGTCATCATGCCATTCCAGCGACTGGGTGCTGGCACGGGGTTCTTCTGCGCTAACTGTCAGGCTGAAGCACGCGGCCAGTGCGGCCAGGCTCAGTTGCGTCAAGGTATGTCGAATCATTTTGATTCCGGGCAAGATCGGCTCCCGTGCTCAATAAGCTGCCATTTTAACCCGGATGCTCGTATTCAACCATCCCACTCATCTTTGGCAGCGCGAATCGCGCCGAAGACCTCGGCTGGGCTGGGATGCGGGCGACTTAGATACCTTACGGCAAATGCCGTCATAACTTGATCGTGAAAGCGCAGAAACGGATTGGTGACTTTTTCCAGCGCCAGGGTAGAGGGCAGGGTGGGGTGCCCATGCGCACGCAGGTCACGGTCGGCGCGTTCGCGCGCCTGCAGGGCGGGATTATCGCCATCGATGGTTTTGGCGAAGTCAATATTGCTCAAGGTGTATTCATGCGCGCAGCAGACTCGGGTAGCATCGGGCAGGCTGAGAAGGGTGTCGAGGCTGGCGGCCATCATGGCCGGATTGCCTTCGAACAATTTGCCGCAACCGCAGCCAAATATAGTGTCGCCGCAAAACAAATAGCCATGGCCCACATAACTGATGTGATCGAGTGTGTGGCCTGGGGTCGCCAGCACGGTGAAGCGCAAAGCGGGTTCGGCGATCTCCACCGAATCGCCGCCATGCAGGGTGTGGGTGACGGAAGGAATGCGCGGGTTGAGCGGTGCGTAGATGGCACAGTTGTAGCGTTGACGCAGCGCGGTGTTGCCGCCAGTATGGTCACGGTGATGGTGGGTGATCAGCACCGCGGTCAGACTGAGTTGATGGGTGTTGAGAAACGCCATCAGCGGCACCGGATCGCCGGGATCGACTGCGACAGCGTGATGCCCGTCGTGCAGGACCCAAATATAGTTGTCTTCGAATGCAGGCAGAGCAATAAGCGTCAACATGGCGGGACGATAAAACAGAAAGAATGGCTATGTTATCCAAGCTGAACGCCGGATGGTTTGAAACTCCACTTGGACAGCATTTGCTGTTCCGCGAGCAGCGCTATTTCGATCAGGCTGTATCGGACGTGTTCGGCTTCAATGCGGTGCAGGTGGGGTTGCCGCACATCGACTTTCTGCGCAACAGCCGCATCCCGCTGCGCGTGACGTGCGCGGTGGAAGTGCCCGCTCAGGTCAACGCCGATCCAATGTTCCTGCCATTCGAATGCCAGTCGCTGGATTTGCTGCTGCTGCCGCATGTGCTGGAGTACAGTGCGAACCCGCATCAGGTTTTGCGTGAGGCCGAGCGGGTGTTGCGCCCGGAAGGCCGGCTGGTGCTGGCCGGATTCAATCCGCGCAGTTTGTGGGGCCTGGTGCGCCGGTTGCAGGGTGGCGAGCGCGGCTATCCGTGGAATGGCAATTTTCTGAATATTTCACGGGTGAAGGACTGGATGGTATTGCTGGGGATGGAAGTGGCGGGCGGCAGCATGTGCTGCTACCGGCCGCCGATCAATCGTGAAAAGTGGCTGCGCCGTCTGCGCTTTATGGAACCGGCGGGTGATCGCTGGTGGGCGATGGGCGGCGGCGTGTATTTTCTGCAGGCGGTGAAGCGCGTGCAGGGCATGCATATCATCCAGCCACAGTGGAAAATCCCGGTTGCGCCACGTTTGTTGTCGCCGGCAGCAAAAGTGCTGAACTCAAAAATAATCAATCTCAACCAGCATCGGATCAGTCGTGACCACTGACACTATCTACATCTACAGCGACGGCGCCTGTAAGGGCAACCCGGGCGTGGGTGGCTGGGGCGCGCTGCTGGTGACCGATGGACATCGCAAGGAAATCTGCGGCGGCGAACGGGATACCACCAACAATCGCATGGAAATGACGGCCGTGATCCGCGCGCTGGAATCGATCAAGCGTCCTTCCACGATCGAAGTTCACACCGATTCGCAATACGTGCAAAAAGGCATCAGCGAATGGCTTCCCGGGTGGAAGCGTCGCAACTGGCGTACCAGCGACGGCAAGCCGGTGAAAAATCAGGATCTGTGGCAACAACTGGAAAGCCTGAGCCAGCAGCACGCCATCTCGTGGATATGGGTGCGCGGCCACAATGGCCATCCGGAAAACGAACGCGCTGACGAACTGGCCAACCAGGGAGTATTGCAGGCGCAATAAGGCCGCGGAACCCATGCGACAAATCATTCTGGATACGGAAACCACGGGCCTCGATCCCAATCAGGGTCATCGCATCATCGAGGTGGCGGCGGTTGAAATGGTCAACCGCCGTCTCACCGGCAACCATCTGCACCGCTATGTGAACCCGGATCGAAATATCGACGCCGGGGCGATGCAGGTGCACGGAATTACCCCCGAATTTTTGCAGGACAAGCCGCGTTTTGCCGACGTGGCGCAGGAGTTCGTCGATTTCATTCAGGGCGCCGAACTCATTATTCACAATGCGCCGTTCGACGTAGGCTTTCTCAATATGGAGTTGCGGCTGCTGGCGATGCAGCCGTTGCCCACCTGGTGCGACGGCGTCATTGATACGCTGGCCATGGCCAAGGCTTTGCGTCCCGGCCAGCGCAATAATCTGGATGCCTTGTGCAAATACTATGGCGTGGACAATACGGCGCGCACGCTGCACGGCGCATTGGTCGACTGCGAACTGCTGGCTGCAGTTTATCTGGCGCTGACACGCGGTCAGGAAAGCCTGTCGATCGGACTGGAGGCGCGCAGCGTGGAGGCCGATCAGGCGGCTGCTCGGGCGCGTCCCAAGCCGGTGTTGTTGCAGGCCTATCCTGAAGAACTTGCCAGCCATGCAAGTTTGCTGGAGGCGATCTCCAAGGACAGTAAAGGCGCGTGCCTGTGGAACGCGGCGCCTCCCGTGCTGGATGCGCATGCCCATCAGGATGCGCATGCCATTCAGGGTACAAATGGGTGACAGCTTGACCGTTTGCTTGCAGCGCAACTGGATTGCCCTGGGCTATCTGATCAGGCTGGCGCTAGTGGCCATCTGTTTGTCAGGCGTATCTGCGCAGGCGGTGGCGGCGCGGGTGGCGGTGGTCCTGAGCGATGACTCGGCGCCCTATCAGGAGGCTTACCAGGTCATCAGCGCCCACCTCGACGACAGCGGCCATGAGACCGTCCGGCTGTACGCCGGCGGGCTGACATCCGCTTCATTGAAAGAGGCGCGCCTCGCTGTTGCGGTGGGCGTGCTGGCTGCCGATGCGCTCGCCGACTTGCCCAACCCACCGCCCGTGCTGGCGGTGTTGGTGCCGCGCGCATGGTATCTCAAAACCGGTCGTGCCCGCCTGACAGATGGTGGACACCGCCTCGCGTCGGCCATTTATATTGACCAGCCGATCGAGCGGCAAGCAGCTTTGATTCGTTTGGCTTTTCCCGACGCGCGCCGCGTCGGCGTGCTGTTGGGCACGGATCAGGCCGGGCTGCTGGGTGAGATGGAAGACGCCATGCGTTCGCAGCACCTTGTTCTGGTATCCGCCATTCTGGTGGAAGGCGAACGCCTGATTACGCCCCTCGAAAGCGTATTGTCTGAGGCCGATTTACTGCTTGCGCTCCCCGATCCTCTGGTGTTCAACCGCAACACCGCGCAGAGTCTTTTTCTGACGTCCTATCGTTATCGTGACCCGGTGCTCGGTTATTCGCGTTCACTGACGCGAGCCGGCGCATTGCTGTCGCTGCATTCCAGTCCGGCAGAAATCGGTCGCCAGACTGCGGAATGGGTTAACAACGCCCTGCTTGGATCGGTGGTACGGTTGCCTGCGCCCGCGCACCCCGAGTATTTCAGTATTTCGATCAATGGACAGGTTGCTCGCTCACTGGGTTTTACTTTGCCGCCCGAAGCTGAGCTGGAAAAACGTTTGGGAGGCATGCGCTGATGGCAGCTATTGGAGTGCGCGGACGCGTAATCGGTCTTGCTTTGGTGCCGATGGCCATTATCGGGATCGTGCTGCTGTTCCAGCTTATCACCGGAAAGATCGACGACCTTGACCAGTCGTTGCGCACCCGTTCGGCGGCGATTGTCCGCCAGCTGGCGCCAGCGGTTGAATATGGCGTGGCTTCGGGCAATGCCGAGGTATTGCAGACGCTGCTCGATAAAGCGGCCATCGAGCCGGATATTCGCGGCGTGGCCGTGTTTGCTGAAAATGGCCAGTGGCTGGCGCAGGCAGGTCGGGGCACCTGGGCCAATGTCACGCAGAGCAAGCTGCCAACCGATCGCATTTATCTGGTTGAGCATCAGGACCGGCTGGTGTATTACGCGCCAATCACGCGTACCGAGGTGGTGGTGGACGATTTTCAGACATTTGACGCGCCGCACACGGCGGCGTCGCAGACCCGGCTACTCGGTTGGGTGGGACTGGATGTATCGCGCAACGCCACCTTCAAGAGCCAGCGTGAAGCCATCTTGCGCAGCCTGCTGATTCTGCTGGCTGGTTTGGGAATCAGCCTCTATCTTGCCTGGCGCATCGGCCGCCAGATTACGCGACCCATTCTGGCGTTAACCCACACCGTCAGCAGGATTGGTGAGGGACACTTCAATGAGCGCGTCATACAGAGCGGTCAGGCTGAATTGGGCACGCTGCAGCGTGGCGTCAATCACATGGCGGCGCATCTCCAGACCATGCAGGGCCAGATGCAGGAAAAAATCGATCAAGCCACTGCGCGCCTGGTATATCAGGCCAGCCACGATGGCCTGACGGGACTCATCAACCGGCATGAGTTTGAACAACGCCTGGAGCACACACTGCTGTCAGCCGTGCAGCAGGGTAGGGAGCATGCGCTGTGTTACATGGATCTTGATCAGTTCAAGGTAATCAACGACACCTGCGGCCATGCGGCAGGCGACGAACTGCTGCGTCAGCTGACGCAATTGCTCAAAGGCAAGCTGCGCGAACGCGATACCCTGGCACGCCTGGGCGGCGACGAGTTCGCGCTGCTCTTGGAGAACTGCAACATCCACGACGCGCTCGAGGTGGCAGACACCTTCCGTGCCGAAGTGCAGCGCTTCCGCTTCAAATGGGGGGATCGTATTTTCGCGGTCGGGATGAGCGTGGGCATGGTGGCGATCAGTCGCGACAGTGGCGCGGTGTCGCACCTGATGTCGGCGGCGGATGCGGCGTGTTATGTCGCCAAAGACCGCGGACGCAACCAGATTCACCTGTACGAAAGCAGCGACCACGATCTGATGCGCCATCGAGGCGAGATACAGTGGGTCACGCGCATCCAGCAGGCGCTGGAAGAACACAGGTTGCGACTGTCGTGGCAGGAAATCCGCCGCACCGATGGCGCGCCCGATACGCGCCGCCATGTCGAGTTGCTGTTGCGCATGCTGGACGACGACGGCAACGAAATTCCGCCGATGGCGTTCATTCCGGCGGCTGAGCGTTATTCGCTGATGCCGGTGATCGACAGCTGGGTGATCAAGGAAGCGATGCGGGTTTGTCAAATCTATCTGAGTTCAGGTCAGGCAAGGCATTACCTGTTTGCGGTCAATCTGTCGGGCGCATCGCTGAAGGCGCCTGCATTTCGCAGCATGTTGCTGGCCTATTTGCAGGAAACCCCCGCGTTGGGTCCACATTTGTGTTTTGAGATCACGGAAACGGCAGCGATCGGCAACCTGGTGGTGGTCAATGAGTTTATCGAGGCCATGCGTGAATTTGGCTGCAGTTTTTCGCTCGACGACTTCGGCAGCGGTCTGTCGTCCTTCGTGTATCTGAAGAATCTGAAAGTGGATTACCTCAAGATCGACGGCGCATTCGTGCGCGACATTGTGACTAACCCGATTGACCGTTCCATGGTCGAGGCAATCAACACCATCGGCCATCAGATGGGACTGAAAACCGTGGCTGAGTTTGTCGAATCGGACGCGATTCTGGCGTTATTGCAGCAGATCGGGGTGGATTATGTGCAGGGCAATGTGGTGCATTGCCCTGAACCCCTGATGAGCCTGTGCGGGCAATCCTGAGCGCGATTCGCGCCAGTTGTCAGTCAGTCACGCCAAACCCGGCATCGATAATCGCCTGCAGCAGTGCGGCTGGCGCAACGCGGTCGGGGTCATACACTACACGCGCTTGACCCGGGCTGAGGGTGACTTCTGCGCTTTGCACGCCTGGCAAGGCGGTCAGCACTTTATGCACGCTGTTGACGCAACCGCCACAGGTCATGCCGGTTACAGAGAGTTGGATGGTGTTCATGCTGCGCCCCGAAAGTGGAATCGAGGTTGGGATTTTACTTTTTACGCGGGCGTTTGCGCAGCGCTGCTTTGGTGTGGTCAATCAGGCGATCCGCCACGACTTCCGCATCGACGGTGAATGTGCCGTTCGCGAGCGCAGCTTTAACTGATTCAATCTTGCCGGCATCGGCTATATCGACCGACGCCAGTTGGGATTCCAGTGAACGGATGCGGGTGCTCGATTCAGTCAGGGTGAGCGAATCGCTGCCGCCCGCTGCTGGCGTGGCCGTCTTTCCCGCACCTTTGCCCTTGGCGGCAGATACTTTGGCAGAGGCAGTCGGTGTGGTGCGCTTGTCGATTTTCACGAGCTGGATTCCTGTAGAAAGATGCTACTTAAATGGAATACGGCATTTATTCGCAAAACCTTAGCAAAAAAACCTGGCGCACCGCAGATGCCGCTTTACTTCAGCGCGTGAGATGCCAGTCCATCAGCCAGCTTGGGCTCAAACCAGGTGGACTTGGGTGGCATCACTTCATTGGCATCGGCTACCGCCATCAGGTCTTCCATGCGGGTGGGGTGGAGCGCGAAGGCGAGCGCCATTTCGCCGCTGTCGACCCGTTTTTCCAGTTCGGCCAGGCCACGGATGCCGCCGACAAAGTCGATGCGCTTGTCGCGCCGCGGGTCGCTGATGCCGAGGATGGGCGCGATCAAGTTGTTTTGCAGCAGGCTCACGTCCAGACGGCCTACCGGGTCGGCCGGGACCAGTTCGGGGCGGATGGCGAGGCGATGCCATTTGCCGGCCAGATACAGGCCGAAAACGCCCGGACGCTCCGGTTTGACGGCATTGGCAGCCGGTTCAATGCTGAATGCCGTGCTCACGCGCTCGAGAAAGGCTTCCGCGGAGAGGCCGTTGAGATCGGTGATGACGCGGTTGTAATCCATGATGCGCATTTCGTGCGCGGGGAAAATCACCGACAGGAAAAAATTGTAGGGCTCGTTGCCGGTATGCGCAGGATTGGCTGCTTTGCGGGCAGCCGCAATACGCGAAGCCGACGCCGAACGGTGGTGGCCATCGGCGATGTAGAGCGCGTGCATGCCGTTGAATGCGGCGGTAATACGCGCCTGGATCGCGGCGTCGCGGATCACCCACAGCGTATGCCGTACGCCATCGAGTTCGGCGTCGGAATCAGGCGTGCCGGAAGATGTCGCCGCGAGGATGGCATCGACTTCAGGCGCAGCAGGGTAGGCTAGCAGCACCGGGCCGGTCTGGGCGTCGAGCGCGTCGATCTGCCGCACGCGGTCGTCTTCCTTGTCGGGGCGGGTGAACTCGTGTTTGCGGATGCGGTTGGTGTCGTAATCCGCCACCGAGGCGGCCGCCACCAGGCCGGTCTGGCTGTGATTGCCCATCACGATGCGGTAGGCGTAGTAGCAGGCAGCCGGGTCGCGCACCAGCACGCCTGCTTCGATCAGCTTGCGCAGGTTTTCCGCCCCTTTAGCGTAAACCTCGGGCGCGTAGGGATTGGTATCGGCAGGCAGGTCGATTTCCGGTTTGGAAATATGCAGAAAGCTCCACGGGCGACCGCTCGCGCGCACGCGGGCTTCGACGGTGGAGAGCACGTCGTAGGGCGGCGCGACGACATCGTTGGCGCGCCCAGTGGCGGGACGAAGGGCGGCGAAAGGCTGGATCAGGTTCATAAGTTTTTATTTAGCAGATGGAATGGGGGCACCCAATGGTTGACCCAATGCGGCGAGGAAAGCGGTGACTGCACCCACGCGCCGGACGAGATCCGGCAAGGAGATACTCAGTTTCAGCCGGTCGGGACCCGCCAGTTTGTATCCCGCCTTGCCCTGGATCAACTGGATAATTTTAACCGGATCGATCGGGGGATTGGGCGAGAATTGCACGCTCATGCCGTCGCCGGACACATCGAGCTTGACGATGCCGTAGGCGCGGGTGGACAGGCGCAGGCGATGCACCGCCAGCAGCGCGCGTGCGGTATCAGGCAGTTCGCCGAAGCGGTCAACCAGTTCTTCCTGCATCAGCGTCAGGTCATCCGTGGTCTGACAACTCGCCAATCGTTTGTACAGCACCAGGCGTTCATGCACGTCGGGGCAGTAATCGACGGGCAACAACGCGGGCAGGTGCAGATTGATTTCGGAGACAACGCCAAGCGGCTGGCTCATGTCGGGCTCGTGGCCGGCTTTCAGGCTGGCCACCGCGCCCGCCAGCATGTCGTTGTAGAGCGAAAAACCGACTTCGAGGATTTCGCCGCTTTGCTTGTCGCCCAGCACTTCGCCGCAGCCGCGGATTTCCAGATCGTGCATGGCGAGATGAAATCCGGAACCCAGTTCTTCCATTAATTGAATGGCTTCCAGGCGTTTCTTCGCCTGCGGTGTGATGGTTCGATCTTCTTCCACCAGCAGGTAGGCGAAAGCCTGGTGGTGCGACCGGCCGACCCGGCCCCTTAATTGGTGTAATTGGGCGAGCCCGAACTTGTCGGCGCGGTTGATCAGGATGGTGTTGGCGGTGGGGATGTCGATGCCGGTTTCGATGATGGTGGTGCACAGCAGCACGTCGAAACGCTGCTGGTAAAAATCGCGCATCACCTGTTCCAGTTCGCGTTCGCTCTGCTGGCCGTGGCCGACGCGAATGCGGGCTTCGGGCAACAGTTTTTCCAGCATCTCGAACATGTTCTGGATGGTGCTGACTTCGTTGTGCAGGAAATACACCTGGCCGCCGCGCTTCAGTTCGCGCAGCACGGCCTCGCGGATCAGCCCGCTGGAAAACGACTGGACGAAGGTTTTGACCGCCAGCCGCTTTTGCGGCGCGGTCGCGATCACCGAAAAGTCGCGGATGCCCTCGAGCGACATCGCCAGCGTGCGCGGAATCGGCGTGGCAGTCAGCGTCAGCACATCGACTTCTGCGCGCAGCGCCTTCAGCTGTTCCTTCTGGCGCACGCCGAAGCGGTGTTCCTCGTCGAGGATCACCAGCCCCAGACGCGCAAACTTCACGTCCTTCTGGATCAGCCGGTGGGTGCCGATGACGATATCGAGCTTGCCGTCCGCGAGCGCCTGCAACGCTTCGGCCTGCTCCTTGGGGCTGCGGAAGCGCGACAGTTCGGCGAGTTTGACCGGCCACGCCGAGAAGCGATCGGAGAAGTTCTGGAAGTGCTGCTCGGCCAGCAGCGTGGTGGGCACCAGCACGGCCACCTGATAGCCGCCCATGACCGCCATGAAGGCAGCGCGCAGCGCGACTTCGGTCTTGCCGAAGCCGACGTCGCCGCACACCAGCCGGTCCATCGGCTTGCCCGATTGCATGTCTGACATGACGGCGGCAATGGCGGCGGCCTGGTCGGGGGTTTCCTCATAGCCGAAGCCTTCGGCAAAGGCTTCGTAATCGTGCAGCGAAAACTCGAACGCGTGGCCTTCGCGCGCTGCGCGCAAGGCGTACAGGTTGAGCAATTCGGCGGCGGTATCGCGCGCGGCCTGCATCGCGCGGCGGCGTGCCTTTTCCCACTGGTCGGTGCCAAGCCTGTGCAAGGGGGCCGCGCCTTCGCCCGCACCGCTGTAGCGGGAAATCAGATGCAGGCT
>JAAPAA010000102.1 GCA_012274165.1 Thiobacillaceae bacterium | reverse complement strand
TCTCACCTTGCTTCCAGCGCTCCCACATCAGAGCCTTCTGACCGTCTGTGTAGTAGGTCCGCGTTCGATACTTCATCTGCAACACTCCTTCTGCTTACGCAGTTTCTAGTGTGTTGCATCGACCGGTTGAATCCGCAGTCGCGAGCGCATGTTCGCCCAGAGCCCATTCACCGACGGCTGTACAGGCAAGTGCGGACCGCGGATCGAATCTGGCAACCGCAGGGATGTGCCGGCTAGATCATTTCGGCGAATGGGCCTGAGCGCTGTTGCCGGCCTCCGGCGACAAAATGTAAAGCACAGGTCGAACCTCTTTACCTTCACGACACACTGGCGGCGTCAACACATTCCCGCACGTGCCGTTACGGTAGTTGGCATACCTGGATGTCCCCTGCAGCCAAGCGAAGGAGAATCACAAAGTGAAGGAAGGTGAGATGAGCAGGACACAAGCGGCCAAACTTCACAAGGAGGACCGCCAGATTCGCCGACAGGAGCGGCTTACGGCCGCCCAGAACGGCACACACATCGCCAAGCTAGAGCAAAAAACGTTGACCCAACAGATCAGCCGTCAAACTGGCAAGTAATCGGCAATAGAGAACACGTGGACGCTCGGCCAGCGATTGGAATGAGAAGAGCAAGAAGGGAACTGAGACGTGCAAATCACTGAATTCGGCCGCGTTCAATCGGCTCATTACACAGATTCACCTGGCGAAGTCGGCACTCCAAGGGTAGTTCGGGGCACCCCTCCCGAAAAACAGGTCCTCGACGCCGGCGTTGCGCTGCCGGTCATCGCGCCGCTGGCGCTGACTGCCTGTGGCGGTGGGGGCTCCGGCACCACGGACGGCTCGCCACTCCCGATCCCGCCGGTGGCGGCGATCACCCGGCAGGAGGCCGCGCGCTTCTTGCAGCAGGCGTCGCTCAACGCCAGCGATGCCGATATTGCCGCCGTCCAGGCCGCTGGATTCAGCACCTGGCTCGACCAGCAGTTTCAGGTGGCCAGCGGCCAAAGCCGCTATGACTGGCTCGTCGCAAATGGCTACGACGCCTCGACCAATCAGAACTCGCAAGCTGGCATGGACAACGTGCTGTGGCACCACCTCATCGGGTCAGGCAACGGTGTACGCCAGCGCATCGCCTTGTTCTGGACGGAACACTTCGTGGTCTCGGTCCTTGGCCTGCCGATCCCCTGGCGCCAATTCGTCGCGGCTGCCTACATGGACCTTCTCGAGGCCAACTGCCTGGGCAACTTCCGCGATCTACTCCAGGCCGTCACGTTGTCGCCCGGGATGGGTGAATACCTCAATCTCAAGCGCAGCCAGAAGGCGGATGCGGTGACCAACCGGCATCCCGACGAGAACTATGCGCGCGAGGTGATGCAGCTCTTCACCATTGGGCTGTATCAGATCAACATGGACGGCACGCTCAAACTGGCCAATGGCCAGCCCATTGCCACCTACACCCAAGACGACGTTACGGGCCTGGCCGCCGCATTCACCGGATGGGACTTTGGGGCGACCACGACCACGACGGGCTACGCCCAGGTGCCGATGATTCCCGTTCCGGCCAACCACCAAACCACGGCTACGAGTTTCCTTGGCGTGACGGTGCCGGCCGGTACCGATACGGTCTCGTCCCTCAAGATCATCCTGGACACACTGTTCGCCCATCCGAACCTGCCGCCCTTCGTAGCCAGGCGCATGATCCAGCGGCTGGTTTCAAGCAATCCATCTCCCGCCTACGTGGGCCGTGTCGCTGCGGTCTTTGCCAACGACGGCACGGGAGTGCGGGGCAACCTCAAGGCCGTCGTCAAGGCCGTGCTCCTGGACGCCGAGGCGCGCCAGCGCGCGACGACCGCCATCGGTCGGGTGCGGGAACCCATCCTTCGCCTGATTCAATGGGCCCGAACCTTCAAAGCGACATCGGCCGGCGGAACCTGGGCGATTGGCGATACGAGCGACCCCAACAGCCGCCTGGGCCAAAGTCCGCTGAGGGCGCCCTCCGTGTTCAACTTTTTCGCCCCGGACTACACGCCACCCGGCACGCCGTTGAACGCGCAAGGGCTGCTGGCTCCCGAATTGCAACTGGTGGACGAGTCGTCGGTGGCGGGGTACCTCAACTACATGCAGCGCGTGATCGCCTCGGGCGCCGGCGACGTCGTGGCGGACTACAGTGCCGAGCTTGCCGTAGCCCCAGATCCGGCCGCCTTGCTTGACCGCATCAATGTACTGATGGCCGCTGGCCAATTGTCCGCGGCGACCCTCGCGACCATCCAGCCCGTGCTTGCCTCCATCCCGGCCTCGACGACCGTTGGCGCGCTCAACCGTGTGGGCGCGGCGATCTTCCTGGTAATGGCTTCACCAGAATACCAAATTCTCGCCTAGGAGGGATGCGATGGCTGCAACCCGTATCCAGCGACGCGCCTTCCTGCGCCGTCTCGGTCACTACGCGACGATCGGCTCGGCTGCGCGTTTGGCGATCCCGCTTTCGCTCATGGCCGAGGCGGGTGCGCAAAGCGCGACCGACTACAAGGCCCTTGTCTGCGTCTTTCTTTTTGGCGGTAACGACTACGCCAATACGGTGGTTCCCTACGACGCCGCCAGCTACAACCTGTATAACAGTTTGCGCCCGAGCATCGCGCTGGCACGCGGCGCGCTCGGCGCTACGGCACTGACGCCACAGAGCGCCTTGCCTGGCGGGCTGCAGTTTGCCCTGGCGCCTGAACTCGCGCCCCTGATGCCCATCTTCAGCGCGGGCCAGCTGGCGGTGATGCTCAATATCGGCGCGCTGGTCGCACCCACAACGCGTGCGCAGTACCTGGCATCGTCGGTTCCGCTGCCGCCCAAGTTGTTCTCCCACATCGACCAGCAGAATTTCTGGCAAACCCTGCAAGGCAACAGCGCCAGCGGCTGGGGCGGGCGGTTCGAGGACGCGCTCATGAGCGCCAACGCCAACAGCACTTTCAGCTGTATCTCGGCCTCGGGCAACGCCGTCTTCCTGAGCGGCAACTCCGCGCTTCAGTACCAGGTCGGCGTGAACGGCCCGACGGCCATCGGCGGGCTGTCGGGAACGCTGTTTGGCTCGAGCAGCGCGGCGTCGGCCCTGCGTACCCTCGTGACCGTCCCGGTGGGAAAACTTCTGCAGGACCAGGTCACGACCACCGTAAATCGATCGATTGCCGCCCAGACGGTTCTGGGTGCGGCACTGGGGGCGAGTTCGCCGTTCGGCACGCTATTCCCTTCAAACAACGCGCTGGCCGCTCAACTTCAGATCGTGGCACGGATCATCGGGGCCAACCAAACGTTGGGCGCACGGCGGCAGGTGTTCTTCGTGTCATTGGGAGGGTTTGATACTCACGACCACATCAGCACGATCCATCCCGCCCTGATGGCGACCGTCGGTCAAGCCCTGGGCGCTTTCAATTCTGCGCTGACCCAGATTGGCGTACTCAACCAGGTCACGACCTTCACTGCCTCCGACTTCGGGCGAACCCTGACGTCCAACGGCGACGGCACCGACCACGGCTGGGGTAGCCACCATTTCGCGATGGGCGGGGCGGTCAAAGGCAACAGCATCCTTGGGACCGCGCCGGCCCTCGCGAACAACGGGCCCGACGATGTGGGACAGGGGCGTCTTGTTCCTACGCTTGCGATCGACCAGCTCTCGGCAAGCCTGGGCAGTTGGCTGGGCGCGTCCGCCAGTGCAGTGAACGCGGCCCTACCCAACTTCGGCAATTTCGGTCGAGTTTCGGTGCCATTGTTTGCATAGCCGCTGCGTCGGCCACGTCATTCTTGCCGCGTTTGCCCGACAGGCGATAGAGCACAACGAACTTGGGCGCCATCAGGCGCACCGTGTGGCCGTGGGCTGCAAATAGACGCGCCCAGTGATGCGCGCCCGAGCACGCCTCCATGCCAATCAGGGACGGCGCCAGCGAGGCAGTGGCCGAGGGTGTGGAGCGCTCAAAGGCGTTCCAGATGCCGGATGTTCCCATGGACTCCGCTGTGGTCGTGGAGCTGGGCGATAACGCGCCGGCCGACAATCTGGCGCCGTTCGCCGCTTCATACACGAATCTGCTCGACGCCGTAGCCGGGCACGAGCTCGTATGCGTTTCCACCTGGTGGCGCAACGACCAGAAGGACGCGATCATCAAGGACGCCTGCAGCGCCCACGGCGGCACGTTCGTCTACATAGGCGATCTGCTCCCGGTGCGACAGGATGACGTCGGCCGGTATGCAAATCCAGACGTCGATGCACATCCCCACGACTGGGGCATGAGCATGATCGCCCAGCGCGTGATTCAAGCGCTGAGCAACTGACGATTCAGGCGGCGGCTGCGAGTGCTGCCGCGACCTTCGGGACCTAGACATGGCGACGCCAGAGCCAAAGACAAGTAGGAGCGAAAAGCCTGCAGAAAGTGAAGTTCGTGGGGCGCCGTGGCAGGTTCAGCACTTGCTCTCGTTGATGCCAGCCCGGCCGTCGCCACAGGCTCACCAAAGTTTTCACACAGCCTTATATGGACACCGCCCAGAGCGCAAGGTCCTCTTCTCATGTGACGCCTTCGGCAATCGGCTGCAGTCTTATATCCGGCCTTGTTGTCCAGTCCGAAGCCTGCGGGCCCTGATGGAATTCGCCAAGAACGTTTTCATCTCGGCCGTGCGCTTTGCGGCGCAAGGCTGTGTTCAGGTTTGCGTTCTCGCGGTCCGACCTGTCTTGCCATCACACTGAATCGACCTCAGCAACCAACCGGTGCTCCCAGCATTCTCTTTCCTTCTACGTTGGCTTCACACTCACGAAGTTTCTTTGATAGGCCTGACCTCGCGCCAGAATCGCCCAAGCCGTGCGAGCCATCTTGCTTGCGAGTGCGACCGCAACGACGTTGGCCGGTCGCCGCGCTTGTATTTCCTTTTGCCAGGGCGTCGGTACCTTCGTGTGATACATGATCGATCGCGCCCCGTGAATCAACAGCGTTCGCAAGTAGGGATCGCCTCGCTTTGAGATCGAGCCCAGTCGAACCTTGCCTCCCGTGCCGCTTTGGCGAGGCACTAAGCCGAGGAACGCGGCGAACTCACGTCCGGACCTGAACATCGTGGCGTCACCCATCGTCGCGACCAGCGCGGTCGCGGTCAGCCTACCTATGCCGGGTACCTCGGCGATCGCGCAGCAGGCTTGATCTTTCTTCTGCCAAGTGGCCATTCGTGCCTCAAGTCGATCAATGTCTTGCTGCAATCCATCGATACGCCCGATCTGCTCTTGTAGACAGGACATCATCGTGCTTGGTAGTTCGCTCTCGAGCTCGGCCATGCGAGTCCTGATCTCGGCCAGACCGGCGACACGACCCGCTCTGAATGTGGCTCCAAACTCGTAAAGCAACCCCCGCAACTGGTTCACTTGCATCGTGCGGAATTTGAGCAAGAGCGTGCGCATCCGATGAAGACTCAGCATCGCTTGCTGTTCCTCCGATTTCACCGCCACTGTGCGCATACCTGGCTGATGCACGGCAGTCCAGATCGCACGCGCATCTGCGGCGTCGGTCTTGTTTGTTTGCACGAATGGCCGAATGAACTTCGCATGCAGCAGTACAACCTCGTGCCCCATCGTTCTGATCTTGCGCGCCCACCAATGCCCGCTTCCGCAGGCCTCCAATGCCACGCGCCCGGGCAGTCGACATGACAAGAACTTGATGAGCTCGTCCCGGGCAAATCGGCGATTCACGATCTCGCCAGTCTGCGCGTCGACCCAGTACAACTGAAACACGCGCTTTGCAACATCCAGTCCATAGGTCGTAGCATTCATGGTCAGGCCTCCAGTTGGAAGTGAGGGGTGGACCCCCACTCTGACACGCCGCCGTTCGATGCCTTCTCGTCGCCAAAATGTGGGCGGTGTCCATGCCATCTCGGCCAGGAAGCAGCCGGTCATGGCGCCCAACTTGAATGTCCGTTCAAGACTTGATTGCCGCCGCTCAGGCTTCGCGGCTGGAGCGGATGGTCGCCGGGGTGCTGACCGTGGCCTGACAGCGCGCGGCGGCCCCAATCGAATCTGCGAATCCACGTGCGCAAACGCACATTCGAGAAAGGAGGCGGTTCCTACAGTCTGTGCTGGGAACTCGGTGTCCACGCCTTACTACGGAGCCACCATGATCCGTTTCATCCTCGCCAGCCTGCTCGCATCGGATCCCGCGTTTCTTGTGCTGAAAAGGGAACTACCCGCTATCGGGCGATCGCATCGGGAGCACGACGGACAGCTGGTTTCTCGGAGCAAAACTGTATGTACAGCGAATCCATGATCGCCAGTGCTTCCTTGCTTTTCAGCAGGTAATAGATTCTCTTGCCCTCGCGGCGAGTTTCTACCAGGCCCTCCCGGCGCAAGACGCCAAGCTGCTGGGACAGGGTAGGCTGGTGGATATCGAGCAGTTCCTCCAGTTCCCCGACACTTTGCTCGTTCTGCGCGATCTGGCACATCAGCATGAGCCGGTCCTCATGAGCGAGCACGCCAAGCAGTCCGCAGGCCTGCTTGGCCGAGTTGCGCAGATTGCGGACGCTTGGTAGTTTCATTGAAGTTCTCCTCCACGCACCGATCGCCCGGACAGTCCCGCGTCTTGGCCCACGGGCTATGCCGGACCGAACGGGTCGGGATGGGTGCTCTGGTGCGCCAACCCATTCCGACTCCTCGGCCTGCAAGCATTTGTTATTCTGGTCCGACTCGACAAGCGCAACCCGGCGCCGGCTCCCGAGATTCACGCTGTCAGTCAATTGATGCTCCTGTCGAGAACCGGTAGCCGCGGCTCCGGCTCGTGCTTATCCCTGTTCGATCTTCTCCCAGCCGGTGATCATCGCCTTGATGTGGGCCAGCGGCGTGTGACCGGTGGTGGACAGGTAGATGTGCGAGATCACGAAGATCAGCATCATGAAGGCCGCCGCCGTGTGCGCCAGCGCGATGGTCCGCAGCGGCAGCTGCATCATTCCGTTGCGGATCAACTCGGCGTAGTAGAGATACACCAGTCCGCTGGCCCAGAGCAGCGGATTGATCAACAGCTTGATGATCAGGTAGGTCACCCGCTGCAGCGGGTTGTGCTTGGCCAGTTGCGTCACCCGGTGCGGATGCGGCTCGCCGGTGAAGATTCCCACCGAGTAGTAACGCGCCACCGCGATCATGTTTTTCGTCGTCGGGATGTACTGCTTCCACTCCCCGGTGGTGAAGTGCCAGAAGATCGCGAACAACCACAGCCCGATCAGCGTCCAGGCCGCAATGGTATGCAGGTTGCCGGCCCTTTCCCAGCCGAACAGGCGGTACATGCCATGGACCTCGAAGCCAGTCACCAGCATGAACAGCACCAACGCTGCCTGCGACCAGTGCCAGAAACGCTCGAAGCGCTTGAAGAGATAGACGCGTGTCATGCTGCACTCCCGGAATTCTGTTGCCTTGACTTGACGACCCGCACCGCGCCGTGGACCAGCACGCCAGCCAGTGTGAGCGCCGCCAGGATCCAGCCGGCCAGGTCGAGCCAGGATGCGTGATCGACGCCGCGCCCGGGCATGTACATGCCCGAAACCTTCTCGAGTCGCCCGCCCGAAGCATGGCAGGCCTCGCAGTGCAGCGCGTCCTTGGCAGGCGCGACCATGTGGGTGATCGGCCACATGCTTTCGGTGGCGATGAAACTCACCTTGCCCGAGAACGGTTGATGGATTGCCTCCATACCGGCAGCGGCGGCCTTCTCCCAGTTGAGATTGGTCCAATAGGCCGTGCCGTCGGCGCCGGCGAGGTGCGGGGCGATCAGGGTCTTGTTGACCGGATCGTAGGGCTGCTTGCCGGTGAACAACTTCACCGGCCAGATGAGCGATTTGCCATCGGTCGCGCTGCCTTCGAAACGGTTGCTGCCAATCGGCTTGCCGTTGTCCTCGATCTTGTCGCCGGGCAGCGTGTACTGCACCGTTCCGTTGAACCAGACGTACTCCGGAATCACGTTATGGGCCATCACGAAATCGCCCTTGATGCCGTTGTAGATCATCTCCCCTTCCTCGTTCTTGATAACGAGGGGTTTGCCGTCCGGCCCACGCTTGCCGGCCGTGGACCAATCCCATGACATTTTGGTGGGGATGCCGCCACGTGCGAAGGTCGGAATGTGGCAGGTCTGGCACGCCACCCTGGCCGTGTGGTCGTTCAGCTTTGCGGCGTTGGGCGCCTTGTGCGGGGTCTGGCCATGGCAAGCCTGGCAAGTCGTTGGGTTGCCCGTGTCG
>JAAPAA010000101.1 GCA_012274165.1 Thiobacillaceae bacterium | reverse complement strand
TGACTGGAGCTATCGGCAGGACGGCTCGGTCATCTTCTCGGACGAACTCGCGCCTGACAGTTGCCGCCCATGGGTCGCCATCGAGCGACGCGAGCTCACGGCATCGCCGGGCAAGCCCTATCGATTCCGCTTCGAAGTGGCGCCGCCGGCCGGCAGTGCACCGGTGGAATGTCGCTTCGCAATCCTCCTCGAGGGCGAGGACGAACACACCGGCGCTGGCGGGGTTCAAGTGCCGTTCAATGCCCGGCTCGCCGTCATCGTCTACGTTGGAGTGGGCGACGTACAGCCGCGACTCAGTGTCATTGGGAGCGGAGTGGACGTCCTCAATGGGCAGCCCACGCCGGTGCTGCATGTACGAAACGACGGCGCCGCCCATGGTCGGCTGGACGGATTCCTCTCAGGCGTCGATTCCGCCGACGCGAAGCTCGATTTCGTCCCATCGAATGCGCCGATCCTGCCGGGAGAGACACGTCACGTTCCCTTGTTGGCCACGCGGCGCGGTGATCCCGATACGCCAGCGAATGTCCAGTTTCCAGTGACGGTCAAGGGCAAGCTGGAATGGGGCAAGAATGAGTCGCAGGAAATTGAGCAGCGCTTCGACCGATGAGGCTCAGCGCCGCTCTCGTCTCGCCAACGTACTGGCGACCGCCGCTTGCGTTCCATGCGTCATCTGCGCAATCGGGTTGATCTCTCCGGCGAGTGCACAGCCTTCCTCCGGGGCATCGGCTCCCGTTCCCGCGCCCTACGTCGATCGCATTCTTGAAACAGGCGCGCAGCAGGAGTCGCAAAGCGAACAGGATCAGGCCGAGAACCTGGAGGGCTGGTCGCGCGGCCTTCGTCTTGACTTGCTGCAGACGACCCAAAGAGGCTCTTCGGATTCTTCGGCTCGGGGCCTGTCGCTTCAGAGCTTTCTCGACACGCCGAATTACGGCGCGCTTTCCATCAGCGCCGATCTCAACTCTTCCACCGTCGATCGGCCGGCCAGTTCAGGCGGCCCGACGACTTCAAAGGGGAGCACCTGGCACATCGACCAATGGGGAATGCAGCTGGACGGGGGTTGGAGGGCCAACCATAGCCTGGGCGACATCAGCACGGTTATGCCAACTCTGGCTCGGGGGATCGGGCGCGTGTTCGTACCGACGAGTCCAATCTCCGGCGTCGCCGGCCAGTGGGTCCTTGGCAAGGCGGCGGAATTGAACCTGGCATACGGCGGGGTCGGACTGTTCTCCGGATTGAATATCAACAGGTTCGATCCTTCAACGGGAAAGATCGCTTCTGGCGGTGGGCAGTTTCAGTTGCCGGTCTCCATCGGCAGCGCCAGCCGCACGGATGCGGGCTTTCAACTGATCGACGCAAGTGATCTCGCCCAGGCTGGCGCGCCGGAAGCGCTTCGCACCCGCTCGTCGTGGAGTACGTTGGCCTGGCAAGGCCAGGCGCCGTGGGCAGCGGGTCTTGGTGGCAGCGGGGCAGATCCAACGCAGTTGCGCACGGGCGGCCTGCGCTTGCAGGGAAATTGGCTGCACAGCACCGACAATTTGAATGGAGCCGCAGACGGCATCTGGCTCGATGGCGCGTGGCGCAGCGATGCACTGCGACACGCGGCAGGAGTCTTCCGTTTTGACCCCAACTTGCGTTGGGGCCCGGCTATGGTGGCGCCCGATCTCCAAGGCGCCTACTGGCGCGCCGAAACGTCATCCCGCCAATGGGATCTCGGCTGGGATCTCGAGACGGACCGCAGCGTCAGCGGAACGGGATTGCGCAGCAACTTTGGCAATCTGAACGGACGGTATCGGATAGACACCCGCAATACGCTCGGAGCGACGCTGACGCTTCGCCAACAAGACGGGACAGCGCGTTCACTGGAACTGAACTGGGACCGGTATTCTGCGCTTGGGCAGACGCAGTTGCGTTCTGTCATTGTCAGATCGCCGCGACTTCGCACCAACTTCGTGGGTATCGATCAGGCCTGGGCTGCACTGCCTGCCGTGACGCTTGCCACCTCGTTGGGCGTGGCGCGAGATCGTGGAGAATTCGCATCCTCTTCGATCATCACCTGGGGGATCCTTTCGGGCTTTTCGCCCTTCGACCGCATGACTTTCGACGCCAGTCTTCGCGGTGCCCGTGGCAACGGAACTGAATTCTCGAATTTTGCTGTGGGTGCCGTCTGGCGCCTGCAACGCAACTGGTCCCTATCTTTGCGCTACTACGAGGCGCGCGGGCAAGACCCCCAACTGACACAGGTGGTATCGGCCCTCACGTCCGCACTCCAGTCGCCGTTCGCGCCGGTCCCCACGGCGCGCAGCTTACAACTCGTTCTTCGCTTCGAAGAACGAGCCGGCAGCATGATGGCGCCGCTTGGCGGCACCGCGGGCTCCGGCGCAGGCAGTTTGGAAGGCGTCGTGTTCATCGACAAGAATGAAAACGGCAAGCGCGACGCGTCGGAAGCTGGGGTGCCGAATGTCACCGTGGTCCTGGATGGAAGATTTGTCGCGCGCACCGACGCGCAGGGGCGCTACGAATTTCCCTTTGTGCTGGCCGGCGACCATCAACTCCAAGTCCAATCGGACAACGTACCGCTACCCTGGACCCCGGTTGAGCGTGAAGCGCTGAAACTCAACGTGCCTATCCGCGGCCGGGCAAGTCATGATTTCGCGTTGCAATCCGAACGCTGATATTGCTTGCCTCTTTGACAGCTCCCCGGCGTGAGGCCGAGGCCTGTCGCACGAGGAGTCAAATGCCCGACGATGTCTGGACTGGCGGTGCCTCTTTCCGGATGCGTACCGCGGCGAGATAGGTCGGCCGCATTTCCGCTGCGGCAAGACTTCTGATGCCCACACCCGGTGTCGGATCGATGACAGTGCCCCCATCGATGCGCAAAGTCCCCCGGGCCGATCGCTGGAAGTGCAGTGCCACCAGCACCATCGCATGACTTTGAGTCCCCACCAGCAGCGGTCGTCCGTGAGACAGTTCAGCGATGACTTCCTTGTTGGTGAGTTGGTAGCGCTTTGAATTGCGATCGGCGGTGATGGCAACTGATTCGAATTGTTTGCCGTCCTGCGCGACCCATGCTTTGGACAGTAGCCCGGAGATCACTTCCCCGGAAGCCGCAGGAAACTCTCCTAAGATCCTCGGCGCACTGGCAACAACCTGCGTTTGGGGCAGTTTGTATCCGTAGTGAGCAAAGATCATGGAGATGCTGGCTGCCCAGCACCAGAATCGGCCTTCCTGGGCTGTGGCTATTGCTACCACGCTCTCATGCTCCAGTCCGGCTACACAGGTGGCGACCCCGAGTGAATTCGCGGGACTGCAGTGCTCCTCCGCGTGTAGCGACGTTTCGTGCGAAAGCAGCACCACCAGCCCGATAAGGCGCAGCAACTCGAGGGGATCGCAGAAGGCAAAGCGCATTTGATGAACAATGAACTACGTGGTCAGGCCCTGGCTGCTCATCCCACCGCTTGGGCAGGCGTGGAGCGGGCGATGGGAACCCGCTCCCCTTCTATTTGCCCCTGTTACAGCGAGGACGACTGCGCCTTTGTATCACGACTTTGTATGAGTGAGCCGGCTAAAGGTTCTTGTATCACGGGTGATGGCCAGCCGCGCGGCGAGGGAGCAACGGTGACAGTCCTGACGTTGCTCCCTGGCCATGATGTATGTCAACGCCAATTGAGCGGGCAGGGTCCGTGGCCCTGACCGTGATGCAAGTCAACACCCCTGGGCGACCCGTTGCTAACCTGTCCCGACGTGCAGTTTTTTGAAGTTGGAATGCCATGAGCTGGTACAGCCTTGAACTTGGGGACGGTCGGGACGCATCCTCCGCGCAGATTGAAGGCGCGTGGATGGCAATGGTGCAGTCAGCGGTGAAGGCTGGTAAGAAGCCGGACCACTCACTTGCCGTCTTCCGTCGCGGCGAATCGGGTGCGGGGCCAGTCACGATGTACTTCACACCAGCGGCAGAAGCGGTGGCCAAGGTGTTTGGAGCAGTAGAGTGCGGAAAGCCTTCGCCGCCGGGTATTGTTCTGTTCCTCGGTGACGCGCGCGTGTGGGACATCCATTTTCCGAGCGAGCATGACGAAACTCTGCCCGGCAGAGTCTGGCAATTTTCTAGGACGAGCAGTCCTGGTTGACGCCCCGACGCGTTTGGCGAGCCTGTCCTAAATTTTGTGTTTGAGGCATAAATATGATCTACAGGACCATTTATGCCAAGCAAGACGAAGTTGAAGAACGCGGCCATTGCGGCCAAATCGGCGGCACTGCCGAAGATCCCCAAAGAGCTGATTGACC
>JAAPAA010000100.1 GCA_012274165.1 Thiobacillaceae bacterium | reverse complement strand
GTGTAAGACCGCGTTCGTCTTGCTTGCGAAAACTCGGCTTAATGCACATAGCCAGTTTCGGGTTCCACCGTCACCGATGCACTGCCACCCACCGTCAAATTCACAATGGCATTGGGGTTAGGGCGACCTTGTCCGTCGAAGCGAAAGGGCGGAACAATTGTCAAAGGAATACCAGGCGGCAAGACCACACTGAAAGTTGGCTCGCTAACTGGATCGCCACCAGAGCGAATTACTGCGGCCACACCGCACACCGAGGCATACGTGGGTTCAAACGTGAGAGTCAAACCGGTTCCTGACGTGGTCACGCACACCTCCCGATTTTTTGCTATCGCCAGCTTCTGCGCATAACGCAGGGCAGTGCGGATTTCAGCCGCGCCGCCGCGCGTCTGAAACGCACTGCGATCGAGCATGCGTGGCGCCGCCACTGCCGCCAACACACCGGCGATGGTCATCACCAGCACCAGTTCCACCAAGGTAAAACCGCGGCCAAAGCCGCGGTTAGAGGGGCACATTGCGAAGCCTTTACTTAGCAACCCGTTGTAACAACGGCTGAGACCAGTGCGGCCGACCCTGCTGCTGAAGTCGCGCCAGAAGGCTTATAGGTGAATGAGCAACTGGCGGGGAGCGTGCCACCCTGAACTTGTACAGTGACCACGCTGCCAATCGCCGCCGCACCGCCGGTGATGTTGTATCCCTCGGTATTGAGGGCTGCGATTGTTGCCGGAAAAACGGCTGTCAACCCAGAAGCATTAATAATGCCGAGAAGGTTAGCTTGTGGGTACCAATTGACCACGCTTACCGCACCCGATTCAGTACAAATCGTGCCACCGCCAGCTGCAGTAGTGGTCGCGGTGCAGCCACCGATCGTAATAGCACCCTGCCCGGCACGCGACAACGCTGCGCCATGCACCATCGCCGCAGCTGCCTGCACCGCGCCACGCGCCGCGTTCAGCTTGGCGACGCGTGCATCGCGCTGGATGTTGGTAAAGCGCGGCAGCGCGACCGCGGCCAGGATACCGAGGATCACGATCACCACGATGAGCTCGATCATGGTGAAACCTTGCATCCGACGATGCTGGGCGACAGATTGAATCTTCATTGCGTTCTCCGAAACATTAGGGGCGCCTGCTCGGCGCATGAAGACTTTATCGGCGTCATGTCAAGGGACTTGAGCATTATTTGGTTCGGCCCGGCAAAACAGGCATGAAAAATGCCTGCGTGCTCACAGGAGAGGCTCAGTGGCCGAAGGTTTTCGAACCCATATCCCAAATCGGCAGGAATACGCCGAGGGCGAGCACCAGCACCATCGCACCCAAGGCCGTAATCAGGATGGGTTCGATCTGCTGCGACAGGGTGGAAATTTCGTATTCGACTTCCTGCTCGTACATGACGGCGATTTCCTGCAGCAGGTTGTCGAGCTCGCCGGTTTCTTCGCCCACTGCCAGCATTTGCAGCACCACCGGGGTGAAGACGCCGGTGAGGGTGGCGGTGCGCAACAGGGATTCGCCACGTTCGATGCCTTCGCGCATGGCGCCGATCTTGTCGGCGTAGTAGCGGTTGTCGGCCACCGCCGCAACCACGGTCAGCACCTGCAGGATCGGCACGCCGGATTTCGAGGCTAGCGCAAAGCTGCGGGCAAACCGCGCCAGCGCGGATTTACGCAGGATTTTGCCGACGATGGGCAGCCGCAGTTTGAAGCGATCCCAGCTGTAGCGACCCTTATCGGTGCCTTTCCAGCCGATGAAGCCGAGCAGCGCGACGCCCGCACCTGCGATCATCAGATGGATGTATTCCTTGGTGAAATTGGACGTGCCGATGAGGAAGCGCGTCATCAGCGGCAGTTCGGCATGCATCCCGGCATAGACCTTGGAGAACGCAGGGATGACGAACAGGTTGATGATCATCATCGCCACGATAAGCGCGATGACGACGAACAGCGGATAGCGGACTGCGCCTTTCACCCTTTCGCGCGCGCGGCGCTCAAAGTCCAGATGCACGGCGAGCCGGTCGAGCACGTCGTCAAGACGGCCCGTCATTTCGCCGACGCGAATCATGGCGAGGTAAAAGCTGTCGAATATTTTGGGGTGACGCGCCAGACACATCGAGAGCTCGCGCCCCTGCCCCAGGCCATCGTTGATATCGGCCAACACCCGGGCAAACCCGGGGTTGATGCTGGACTCACGCAGGCTCGTCAGCGCGCGCAAAATCGGTACGCCGGAACGCAACATGGTGTGAAGCTGGCGCGAAAACAGCTGTAATTCCACCAGACCGATCGACTGCGAACGGTTCTTGCCCAGCACTTCGCCGAGGTTGAATTCAACCGGATCGGGCAAGGCCTTGATATCGACCGGGATCAGCCCGGCGGCCAGCAAATGGTCGGCCACCTCGGCCGAGGTGGCGCCTTCAAAGCGGCCTTTCTGCAATTCACCCTTGCCGGTACGCGCCTGATACAGAAAAAGGCCCATGCTTACTCGTCGCCCTGATTGCTGACCTTGGCCGCTTCGGCCAGGCTGGTTTTACCGCTGCGCGCCAGTGCCAGCGCATGGTGTCCCAGCGTATGCCCTGCCATCGCCTGGCGCGCCACGATGAGGAATTCACGCGGATCGGGCTGGTTGGCGGCTTGCGCCAGTGCGGGGGTCATTTCCAGCATTTCGTAAACTGCCATGCGGCCGCGATAACCGGTGTGGTTGCATTGCTGGCACCCCGCCCCCTCTGTGTATCCACTC
Organism: Thiobacillaceae bacterium; assembly: GCA_012274165.1. Lineage (GTDB taxonomy): Bacteria > Pseudomonadota > Gammaproteobacteria > Burkholderiales > Thiobacillaceae > Thiobacillus. Next base: position 20,664 of record JAAPAA010000100.1, on the reverse strand, counting down.
GTATCGTCCGCCGCACCCATGCTTTCCAGCCAGTTCATTTCATGGGGCGTCGGGGTGTGGGGCTGCGTGCAATGCCAGCACACCTGGCGCACCAGACGCTGCGCCACCACCGCCTGCAATGCCGTCGCCACCATGAAACGTGGTGCGCCCATGTCGATCAGCCGCACCGGGGTGCTGGCGGCGTCGTTGGTGTGCAGGGTGGAGAACACCAGGTGACCGGTCAGCGCAGCGCGCAAGCCGATTTGCGCGGTTTCGGCGTCGCGCATCTCGCCGATCAGCACGACGTCGGGGTCCTGCCGCAGGATGGAACGCAGCGCGCGTGAAAAGCTCATGTCGATCTTGTCGTTGACCTGCACCTGCATCACGCCGGGCAGTCGGTATTCGACCGGGTCTTCGACCGTGATGAGTTTGCTGTCCACCTTGTTCAGCGTGCTCAGTGATGCGTAGAGCGTGGTGGTTTTGCCGCTGCCGGTCGGGCCGGTCACCAGCACCAGGCCGTTGGGGCGGGAAATGATGCTCTGATAACGCGCCAGCATGGCTTCGGGCATGCCGATCCGCTCCAGATCCAGCATGCCGCCACCGGTTGCCAGCAGGCGCATCACGATCGATTCGCCATGCTGGGTCGGCAGGGTCGAGAGGCGGATATCGAGCGGCCGCCCCTTGATCGTGAGATGGAAACGTCCATCCTGCGGCAGACGCTTTTCTGAAATATCCAGCCCCGAGATGATTTTCAGGCGCATCGACAAGGCCTGCGCCACGGTGGGCTCGGCCTCGGTCTGCACATGCAGCACGCCGTCGATGCGGAAGCGGATGACGAGCTTCTTTTCCTGTGGTTCGATGTGGATGTCGGAGGCGCGCACCTGCAGCGCGTCTTCGAACAAGGTCTGGATCAGCCGCACCACCGGCGCGTCGAGCGAGCCGGCTTCCGCATTCAGCGCATCCAGCAGGGTGTCGTCGCTGCCCTTGAGCGATTGCTCGAGTTCCTTGGCGTAGCCGCCGATTTCCTCGGTGCGGCGGTAATGGCGGTCGTACGCCGTGAGCAGGTCGCTTTCGGTGACCACGGCGACATGAATGTCCAGATTGGTCAGGCGCGCCAGTTCGTCATAGGCAAACAGGTCGCCCGGGTCGGACATCCCCACCAGCAGGCCATCCGGCAATACTTTGAGCGGCATCACCCGCAGTCGCCGCGCAGGACTTTCGGGCAACAGTTTCAGCGCAGCCGGATCAACCGGCGATTGTTTGAGATCGATGAATGGCGCCCCCAACTGACGGGCCAGCGCCTTGCCAATCGCCTCTTCGGTCACCAGCATGGAATCAACCAGCACCCGCCCCAGCCGCCGCCCCGATTTCTTTTGTTCGGCCAGCGCCGTATCAAGCACGGCAGATGAAATCAGGCCTTCGTTAACCAGCAAATCACCAAGGCGAATCTTTTCGGGGCGAGCCATGCGTCGTTATGTCCAGGTCGATGAAATGAATAGCGGGAGCGTGCGGACGCTATCCGGTTAGCGGGACTGCTGTTCGATGATCTCGCCGGGGTGCGTGCCGGGGCGCAGTTTGCCCTGATAAATAAAGCCAGACCCATAACGGCGTTGGCCGCCCGGCGAATTCAGAAGCTCGTTTTCGCTCCAGACCCAGACATGGCCATCACGGGTATCGAGGATCAGCGCACGCCCGCCACCTTTACCGCCGTCAACTACCGCCAGCGGCAAAGCTTGATAACGACCATCCTCAGCCTGCGCTTGAGTTGCAAGTACCAGCAACCCCACCATCAACCATCGTGTTTGCATCGTGCGTCCTTTCGTTCAAGTCAAAATTGCACCAAGGCCGCGTGTACCACCCGCTTCTGCAACCTACTCAGCTGCAGGACCAAACAACGCAGCAACCGCAGCCGCATCCAGCACATAGTGATGGTTGCAGATGTCATCATGCACCCGGATTTCACCCTGCTCGGCAATAATGGATTCGCATTCCGCCTGCCCCACGCTCTGCAGCATGGAATGGACTTTGGCCAGATCGTAGGGGCAGTGGTAACTCACCGGGCGCGGGTCGTACACCCGCACGTCTTCTTCCGGGAACAGCCGCTCGATCAGCTTGATTGAGCCCAGCCCGAGCAATTCGTCCGGCCGCACCGTGCCGGCCAGAATCTGCAGCCGGTTCCAGCCGTCGGAGTCGCGCATCGCCGCGCCCGGCAGCGCCTGCAGAAACAGCCCCGCCGCCGTTTCATGATTGGCCGCCAGCCACAAACGGGTGGGGTGCTGCTCGGACTGCGCGAGGTAATGTTCGAACACCTCGGCCAGGGTGTCGCCCTGCAGGGGCACGTGGCTTTGGTAAGGCTCGCGCATGCCTGCGATGTCGAGCATCAGGGTCAGCGCGCCGTCACCCAGCAAAGCCGGCAAACTACCGGCGGACACCCGTGCAGCCGTGTGAACCATGCCGCGCAGGCGCAGTTGATCGTCGCAATCCATCACCAGTTGCGACACCTCACCGGCGCCACGCAGCTGAAAACCGAGCCGCCCGGCCTGCTTGAGATTGGCGCCGAGCAGCGTGGTGACCGCCGCCAGTTGCCCCAGCAGCTCCAGTGCCGGCTCGGGGTAATCGCGCCCCGCCGTCATCTCGCGCCAGGCCGGGCCCAACTGTACCCAGGCGCCCCGTATGTCGAGCTGCTCGAACAAAAAGCTGCGCACGCGACTGGCCTGGTTGGCCGCGCTTGAATTTTCTGCCGTTGAATCCTCGGCGCTCAATTGAGTTGCACCCGCTCGCCCCAGGGCACGGTGCCCTTGCCTTTCACCAGCCAGATCACCGGGTAATTGGGCGGCACTTTGGGGAAGTCGCCCTCGCCGTCAGTGAAATACACCAGCATGTTGGGGCTGCGGTTTTCGGTTTCGACCCAGTCGAACACCGGGCGGAAATCGGTGCCGCCGCCGCCTTCGATATTGTCTGGAAGTTGCATCGCGTCCCACGCTTCGTATTCCCACGGCGCGGCATCGGCGACGCGGTTGTCGCAGGCCAGCAACGTTACCTTGGCGCGCACCTGGCCTTTCAGCGCGTCGAGTTCGGATACGAATTCGCGCAATTCCTCGTCGCTGATCGAGCCGCTGGTATCGATCGCGGCGATGACTTCCAGCCCTTCGCTCGACAAGCGCGGCAGGATCGCATCGCCTTCGCGCCGCGACGGCCTGCGCCACGAATAGTCATCGCGCTGGTTGACCGCGAAAAAGCGCGCCAGCAGCGCACGCCACGGCAGGCTGGGGGCCAGCAGTCCATCGACCCAGCGCATCATCGACTGCGACAGCTTGCCCGCCTGGCGCGCCGCCTGCGCGGCAGCGGCGAGGCGGTTTTTCCACTGCTCGGCGAGCTCTTCACGCTCGGCGGGCGACATCTCGTTCGGCTTTTGCGAAGGCTGGCTGCCGCTGCCCTGCTGTTGTTCGGCCTGGCTCTGGCCTTCCTTGCCCTGGCCGCCCGACTCGCCTGCATCCGGGTCGTCCTGGCGCTGGTTTTCGTCGGGGCTCGCGCCGGACTCGTTATCGCTGTCGAACAGATGCTGGTCGAAGGATTCTTCCGGGGTGTCCTCGGGAATCAGCGGATAGATTTCTTCCGCCGACAGCGTCATGAAATTCTGGTCGGCGAGGATGCCGTGCAGCGGCGGCTTCAGTCCTTCCTCGATCAGGATCAGATTCACCGCGTGGTCGCAGGCCACATCCCAGCGCTGCTTGACCCGATGGTTGCGGCGGTGCGGATGCCCCATCGCGCAATGCAGCGCCTCGTGCGCCAGAATGAACTGTGTCTGTGCCAGGCTGAGGTGGTCGACGAAAGCCGGATTGAAATAAAACGCCTTGGCGTCGGTGCCGGTAGTCTTGATGCCCGCGTCGCCGACTTTCAGCGGCAGGTGCATCACCAGCGCGCCCAGAAAAGGCCGCTCCATGATGAGCCGCGTGCGCGCAGCCGCCAGCTTGGTCAGGATCGGTTGCAGCGCAGCGTCAGCGTATTCCGCCATCAATCAATGCTCGTACAGAACCAGATCGGTGATGCTGTTGGCCCACTCGGCGAACGCCGGTACGGCGAACAGCGGCCGCCCCACCGCGCGGTGCAGGTCGGACACCAGCATCACGCCCATTTCGCGCTGCTGGAACCGCTGCGCATATTTGAGAATGTTGCCGTACACCGCGGGCGCATTGCCGCTGTCGGCCGCCTGCAGGGCACGGCGCACCAGAGCGGCGGCGACGCCGTATTGCAGGTCGATGCCTTCCGGCACGGCGGCGTCGGCACCCGCGATGATGGCGTCGAGGTCGGGCATTTGCGCCATGTTGTCGACGAAGGTTTTGAGTTCCAGCCCGGCCGATTGTCCGACGCAGGCAATCAGCGCATCGGCGAGCAGCGTGGTCTTGTCGAATTTTTGCAGCGCGCGGTGCGCGTATTCCCACGAACGCGGGCTGGGAAAGGCAATCGGCGTATGCGCCGGGTCGAAGCTGAACAGCAGGTCGGGACGAAAGCGCAGAAATGCGATTACGCGCGGGTCGATATCTTCGCTGTGCGCCCAGTCGATCCAGTCGTCCAGATTGACCTCCACTTCATAGTGAGTGAAGCGGTTGGCCAGCGGCGCCGGCATGGCATACGTCACACCGCGGTCGCCCTGCCGGTTACCCGCCGCAAAAATCACCCAGCCGTCGGGCACCTGATATTCGCCCAGGCGACGGTCGAGGATAAGCTGATAGGCGGCGGCGGACACGGTGGGCGGCGCCGAGGTGATTTCATCCAGAAACAGAATGCCAGCCGGGCCGTGGCGCACAGCATCTGGCAATACCGATGGAATCGACCATTCAACCAGATCACCTTGACGAAACGGAATCCCGCGCAGATCGGTCGGCTCCATTTGCGACAGCCGGATATCGATCAGCGGCACGCTGTGCTGCAGTGCAATCTTGGCAACGATTTGCGACTTGCCCACGCCGGGAGGGCCCCACAGCATTACGGGCGTATGGTGGCCGTCAGCCGCACTTTCGAATTCGCGGTCGAGGATGGTTTCAATATGTGAGGGGCGCATGGATCAGTCAGAACAGCAAAAGTAGCGCCGAATGATAAACGCTCACTCGTTTGGGTGGAACCCAAACGGTTCGGGTCGTGACGGTGAGACACGTGAATGGCGTTAAAATCAGCCCCCGCATCACGCCACACCAATGGAATCAAGCATGAACACCCAGGAATTCAAACTGCGCGGCGAGTACATCGCACTCTGCGACCTGCTCAAACTCACCGGCATTGCCGACAGCGGCGGGCAAGGCAAACTCATGATCGCCAACGGCGAAGTGACTGTTGACGGCCAGCCCGAGAGCCGCAAAACCGCAAAAATCCGGGCGAACCAGACCGTGCAATGCCTGGGGCAACAGATAGTGGTGCTGGCGGCTTAAGCGGCGACCCCACTCACACGCCCATCAAGTCGGATGCTGTTGCCGTGACGGGGCACTGAATTTGGCGTAGTAAATCGCCGCAAAGAAAAACACCACGGACAGCCCAGTCTCAGCCATGCCCAGTTGCGCCGACAGTCCGGTTTCACTCCAGGCGTGCATGACGCCCTCGCTGAAATAAAACAGCAGCAGCATCGGCGACCATTGATAGGTATAGCGGCGGCCTTTCAGAATTCCCATCAGCGGCAACAACAAGGGCAAGGTTTTCAACACCAGCCAGGAACCGCCTGGCCGCGCTGGCGCAAGCCACAACTCCCACGCCAGACACAGAAAAATCAGCGCGATCAGGCTGATGCTGGAAAGCGTTTGCAGGATTTTCATGCGGCAAGCTTCTGCGCAGTTTCGGCCAGGCGTTTGCCAAGTGCGATGCACAGGCTCCGTTCGTCGTCGGTCAGTGGCTTGTCGTCGTTCGGGCCTGCCCAATGGCTGGCGCCATAGGGCGTGCCGCCGCTTGCAGTGTGGTTCACCCCCGGCAAGGTATAAGGCAGCCCCAGAATGAGCATGCCGTGATGCAGCAGCGGCGTCATCATGCTGGTGAGCGTGGTTTCCTGGCCGCCGTGCAGGCTGGCGGTGGAGGTGAATACGGCGGCGGGCTTGCCGACCAGTGCGCCCTTTACCCACAACGCGCCGGTGGTATCGAGAAAGTATTTCAGCGGTGCAGCCATGTTGCCGAAACGCGTCGGTGAGCCAAGCGCCAGGCCGGCGCACTGTTCGAGATCGGCCAGTTCGACATAAGGCGCGCCGTCATCCGGCACCGGCGGCTCGGCGAGATGGGTGCGCGGGGCAACCGGCGGCACGCTGCGCAGTCGCGCCACCGCGCCGGTCTGGTTTACGCCACGCGCAACCAGCTGCGCCATTTCACGCACGCTGCCGTGGGCGCTGTAATACAAAACAAGAATTTCAGTCATGTGGTGGGGAGGTCTGCAAAAATCGTGAAGTCAATCAGGTCGAAGCTCGGCGTATGCTCAAAACGCCTGCCGAAGGTCAGCATGTAGCGATGATGCTCATGCAGAACCTCGGCGTCCATCCCGATCCGGTACAGGTGATGGGGTAGCAGCAGGCGATCATTTTGCCCGAGTGTAGCCAGGCCGGGAACGAATAATGCCGGTTCCGCCAGCTTGCCGCCATGCAAAGGCCGCACCCACGCAGGCTGGATCTGCGGCGCAAGCCGCTCGACTCCAAACTCAACCTGCCGCGCGTCGCGCATGCGGGTCCATCGAATCACGCCCAGCGACCACTCCGTTCCATCGCCAATCCGCACTGCCAGCGCATCGCCCACTTTCAAGTTAAGGGGGGCATCCGGCGCGCCGTTCAGGGCCAGTCCCACCGCACTGTCATTGCTGCTGATCCATTGGGCCGTGTTGGCAGCAGTGGTTCCAGCGAACGAGGGTTCGATGATGTGAATCTGATGATGGCCCGCTTCAACCGGTTCGGCTCGGGTCGCTTGCGCTGCTTTTTCCAGCAGGCGGTGAATGGCGCTCACGCCCGCTACTGTCTGCACCGGACGGTCGGGTGTGGGATATCGCTTGTAGGTGCGCGCCGCGCCGCTGCTCCATTGTTTGAGCAGCCGGATGCAGGTGACCAGGTTGAACTCACCGTCCATTTCTGGCGGCAGGCCCACACGGCGTTGCGACGCGCCGCTACGCAGCTCAATGACGGTTTCGTGCAGCTGGAAGCACAGCGCCTCGGTGTCGAGCCAGAAAGCTCCAGGACGGCGGTCGGTCGCGTGATGGCTGGGTGCGGCGTCGCCTTCGGTCTGGATGGCAAAGCCACGATGCATGGCGACAGGCGCACTGCACAACTGCGCCAGTCCGGCGAATTGATCCAGAACGTGTCGGGTGAACTTGATCTCGGCGTGACTCATGTGCGGCGGATCGGCCAGCGCAAGCAACAGGGCCTGCCGGTAAGCCAGGCTGGACATGGGCATACTGTCTGCCGTGCTGTCGGCCAGTCTGGCGGTCTGTGCGTATGCGTGGAGCGCATGCATTTCCTGCCACAGGCCCGGCATGATCAGGGTGCGGGTTAGATGGCAGGCGGTCTGGATGTCACGCAACGCAGCCATCAGCTGTGCAGTGATTTCGCCCAGAAGCCTGGCCTTGACGCGGCTTGAGCGAGGCTGGATCTGCGCCAGCAACAGGTGTTTGTAGCCGATGCTGTGTTCGTTCTGCAATTCGCGCAGCAACACTCCAAGCTGCCGTTGCTGTGCGCGTGGGGGGACGCCAGACCCGGCGAGCAGCACCTCCAGGCTGCTGCAAACGCGCGCCACCACCGGACGATACAGCTGCATGAGGGTGTAGCGAGCAGTCGCATCCAGCGGGCTGCGATTGAGGGCATATAAAGCCGTGACCAGCTGCTGGGCGCATTCCATCGGGCTGGCGAAAGGCAGGCGCCCCAGCCACGCCATCACCGATTTCGGCCGGGTATCAACCGTTCGCGAAATCGCCGGATCGATGCTGGGAACGCCGAGCGTGAGCATGCGGCTTTAGTCGAACACAACCGTCTTGTTGGCATACACGAGCACCCGGTTGTCCAGGTGCCATTTCACCGCGCGCGACAGCACGACTTTTTCCAGATCCGCCCCCTTATTGATGAGGTCGCCGAGGCTGTCGCGATGCGACATGCGCGCCACGTCCTGTTCGATGATGGGACCGTCGTCGAGGGTTTCGGTCACGTAGTGCGCCGTGGCGCCGATCAGCTTGACGCCGCGTTCAAACGCACGGTGATACGGCTTGGCGCCGTGAAAAGCCGGCAAAAACGAGTGGTGGATGTTGATGATGCGGTTGGGGAAGTGGCGGATGAACTCGGGCGACAACACCTGCATGTAGCGCGCCAGCACGATGAAGTCGATTTTCTGGTCGCGCAGGATCGCCAGTTGAATCTGCTCGGCCTCATGCTTGGCATCCTTGTCCATCGCCAGATATTGATACGGGACGTGATAGGCCTCGGCAAGCCAACGGGTGTCTTCATGGTTGGACACAATAATCGGCAGCTCGCAATGCAGCTCGCCGCTCTGGTAGCGATACAACAGGTCGGCCAGGCAATGATCGAATTTGGAAACGAACACCGCCAGCCGTGGCTTGCGGCTGGATTCGGCGAGCCGCCAGGTCATCCCGAAGCGTTCGGCAATGGGCCGGAACGCACTGGCAAACTCGTCCAGGTTCAGGTTGAAGCCGTGCAAATCCCACTCCACCCGCATCAGAAACAGCTTCAGCTCGGCATCCTGATGCTGGTCGGCGTGCAGGATGTTGGCGTCGTGGCGCAGCAAAAAGTCGGCAATCGCAGCAACCAAACCTTTCTGGTCAGGACAGGAAATCAGCAGGACAGCGGTATGGAGCATGGCGGCACGCGGATCAAAGATGAAGTTCTTGCACAATCATAACCACATTCCCCGGGCAGCCGTAAGGATGCATGGAAGTCGCAGCAGCTTTTGGGATAGCGCATTAATTAAGCGAAGCCTAGCCGCAGGTGGTGGCTATCGTGGAAAATAGCGTTTTTGGCGCTTTTTCCTGACTCCCATGCTTGATATCCAGCTGTTGCGCAAAGACGCAGCCCTTGTTGCCGAGCGCCTGGCGGCGCGTGGTTTTGCTTTTGACGCCGCGCGTTTCGATGCGCTGGAGGCCGAACGCAAAACCATCCAGACCCGCACCCAGGACGCGCAAAGTCGCCGCAACAGTATGTCGAAACAGATCGGCATGATGAAGGGTAAGGGCGAGGACACCACGGCAGTGATGGCCGAGGTGGCAGGACTGGGCAACGAACTCCAACAGATGGAAAACCGGCTGGCCGCGCTGCAAACGGAAATCAACGATTTCCTGATGGGCGTGCCCAACCTGCCGCACGAATCGGTTGCACCCGGCAGGGACGAAGCCGCCAACGTCGAAGTCAGCCGCTGGGGCACGCCGCGCAGCTTCGACTTCACCGTGCGCGATCATGTGGACATCGGCGAGAGCCTGAACCAGCTCGACTTCGCAGCCGCGGTGAAAATCACCGGCAGCCGCTTCAGTGTGATGCGCGGCAGCCTGGCGCGGCTGCACCGGGCACTGGCGCAATTCATGCTCGACACCCATACCACCGAGCACGGCTACACCGAGGTGTATGTACCGTATCTGGTGAACGCCGACTCGATGCGCGGCACAGGGCAGTTGCCGAAATTCGAGGAAGACCTGTTCCACATCCCGCGCGCGGATGCCGAAAAACTCTATCTCATCCCCACCGCCGAAGTCCCGGTGACCAACCTGCTGCGCGACGAGATTGTCGCCGCCGAAACGCTGCCGTTGAAGTTCGTCGCGCATACGCCGTGCTTCCGCTCCGAGGCTGGCTCCTACGGCCGCGATACGCGCGGCATGATCCGCCAACACCAGTTCGACAAGGTGGAGCTGGTGCAGATGGTGCGCCCGGAAGACTCCTACGCCGCACTCGAAACGCTGACCGCACACGCCGAAACGATCCTGCAAAAGCTCGGCCTGCCGTATCGCAAGATGGCCTTGTGCAGCGGTGACATGGGGTTTTCCGCAGCCAAGACCTACGACCTCGAAGTGTGGTTGCCGGCGCAGAACACCTATCGCGAAATCTCTTCCTGCTCCAATTTCGAGGCCTTCCAGTCACGACGCATGCAAGCGCGTTTCCGCGTCGGCCAAGGCAAGCCGGAGTTGCTGCACACGCTGAACGGATCGGGACTGGCGGTGGGACGCACGCTGGTGGCCGTGCTGGAAAACTACCAGAACGCCGATGGCAGCGTGACCGTGCCGGAAGCGCTGCGGCCGTGGATGGGCGGAATCGAAAAACTCACGCCCGCCTGAGCCGGGTCAACCCGGTTGAGCTTGCGTGTCGGCGCGCTCGCCCAGATTGATTAGCGGGTTATATTCCGGCTCCAGCCGCAGCAGAATGTCGTAATAACTACGGACATTTTCAGCAAAATCCAGCGCCTCGCCGCCGCGCGCATAGCCGTATTTCATCGCCTTGGCATAGGTTCCACGGCCCAGATAGGGCAAGGCCTCTTTCACGTCGGCCCAACTGTCCGGATTGCCGTCGCGCGCCTGCGCAATGCGGCGCGCGTCTTCCATGTGTCCCTCTCCCTGGTTGTATGCTGCCAGCGCCAGCCAGGTGCGGTCAGGCTCGGGAATCCGGCTGGGCAGCATCTCTTTCATCGTCACCAGATAACGTGCGCCGCCCAGTATGCTCTGACGCGCATCCAGCCGGTTCGCCACCCCCATGCGGTCGGCGGTGTCGCCGGTCAGCATCATCACGCCACGCACCCCGGTCGGCGAAGTGGCAAAGGCATTCCACTGCGATTCCTGATAACCGATCGCGGCCAGCAGCCGCCAGTCGATTCCCGTCAGCGTTTGCGCCTCCTGAAAATGCCGGCGCAGCTTGGGTAGGAGCGCCGGGCGGCGCTGCAAAATGCCCAGGATGTCGCTGTTGTCGAGCCGTTTGAGATGGCCGAAATAGCGTTCGTAAATACGCTTGATCGTATCGTCCGCCTGCGCCTGCTCGACGAAGCGCGCCAACCCGTTGCGCAGCGCTTGCGAACTGCCTTTTGCCAGCGCCCAGACAATTTCCTGCTTGTCCGGAAGATTGAATGCCACCGCCAGTTCCGGGTAGACACTGCGCATGGGATCGAAGTCCATCCCATTGATTACGACAGCATCATATTTACCTGCCTGCAACTGCGCCAGCAATTCTTCAGGCCAGACGTTTTCCAGTGTCACCCACGCCAACTTGGGATACTTGCGTTTCAATCGCATCAGCATAGGCGTGTGGCCGGACCCCATGATCAGGGCCAGCTTTTTGCCCGTCAGGTCGGCCATGCCGCGCGGCGCTTGATCCGCCACGCGGGTCACGACATACACCGGAGACTCAAACAAAACGGGGCCTGCAATCAGGTGACGATCCATGACAACGGTACGTGGCAACGCAGCTGCCGCCAGGTTGATGCGATGACTGTCGAGCAGTTCGAGCAACGCTTCAGGATGGGATTCTTCAGACCATTTGATCGACCAGTTTTGCGACTGTGCAAACGCCACCAGCAGATCATGTTCAAATCCGGCAGGTTCGCCGTTAGGGGCGATGAAATAAGTCGTCGGCGAATTACGCACCCCTACCTGCAGGACACCCGTGGTATCGGGCGGGAGGGGAGGACGGCTGCAGGCCGCCAGCGCCAAAATCAGCGCCAGCGCGGCCAGTCTCCCGAACAATCCCGTTCTTTTTATATGGGGCATGCGCGCAGTCTGAACGAGTGTGATTTTTTCGTCCAGCAAACCATCCGACTCGGGTACAATGCGCGTCCCGGAGAGGTGGCAGAGTGGTCGAATGTACCTGACTCGAAATCAGGCGTGAGCGCAAGTTCACCGTGGGTTCGAATCCCACCCTCTCCGCCACGACAAACCAAGACCCGCATAAAAGCTGGGATTCAAGCACAGTAAGGCCTTCCGAAGAGTCACCGTGGGAACATAGCTGGGAACATCCCGGCTAAACTAGCGAGATGACTGACAAGAAAATGGCCTACCCTCAGGGCTTATCGCCACACGGGAATAGCTGGCGAATTACCAAGCGAATCCCCACCGAATTACTCCCCCACTACGGCGGGAAAACACAACTCCGTCACAACACCGGCAAGGCTGACAAGCGCGAGGCCGCTTCAGTCGCGTGGCAATGGCTTGGCGAGCAAGAAGCAGAATTCGAGCGCCTGCGCACCACTGGCCGCCGCGAAAAGACCAGCATTGCCCCCGCTGATATTCAGTGGCTTGTGGCCTCCATGCTCTCCTCCACGCTGGGGGCACACGAAGAGGGTCTGTTGGATGGCGGGGCAGAGGAAGCGCGCCAGTCGTTGGGGGCCTTTGAGTCACTGCGGGGGGCGGCCCTCTCGGCGCTATCTAGTGGCGACTCCTCCGGCATTTCGCCTATCGCTGATGACTGTCGAAAGGAAGAAATGAAGTCTACGTTGATGAGTGGCTGAAGAGTACTTGGCCTTCAGAGAAAGGGGGCATTCTACAATTCCTGTCGAGGACTCTTCGAGGCGAACAGGGCTATCTGCTTCACGCAGCCCGATAACTTAGTCTTGCCCCCGAGCGGCGGCGAGTGCATGATAAGAACACGCAACGCAGGGAACATCCTTGGGAACATTGCGTAAGCGGCTCCTCGGAAACCCGCGCCGTTGCTTGATGTAGCAGAGAACCCATCCAGTCCCACCCTCTCCGCCCCTCATTCAATATCCAAGCGCCTTCCAGGCGCTTTTTTTATTGCGCCCGCCATTCCACCCACAAACGGTCGGGTGACTCGGCCCCTTGGTGCACATTCAGAAAACCTTCACTTCCGGTCGAACTTGTCTAGATTAAGAAAGCGGGTTGATCTCACGATCAGCACGCGGGATTAGACGATCCTTCCCTGAATAACTCATCCAGATATCTTGCCGTTTATTGCTGGTAAACCCCACCAGACGGACCAAGTATCCAGGTAAGTTTTGATGGGGCGGTTGGGCCGCATTCACTTTCGTGCGGCTTTTTTCAAAACCATAAATCGGAGCAAAACATGAAACAAACGGCCTCGTACACAACACGTTCCATCCTGGGCGCCTCGCTTGTTCTGGTTACTTTACTGGGGGGGTGTGCCTCGACCGATAGCGTGACCAAAGCCCAATCCACTGCAGACACGGCGTTGAGCAAGGCCAATGAAGCCAACGCCAGTGCCAGTGCCGCCAAAGCAGATGCGGCCCAGGCTACGCAGAAGGCCGACCAGGCGAATACGGCTGCCGCAAACGCCCAGTCAACTGCCAATGAAGCCAAAGGCACGGCCGACGCAGCGAAAGCCGAAGTCGAGCAGTTGGCGGAAAAAATCGACCGCATGTTCAAGAAGACAATGCAGAAATAATGTCTGCGGGCTCAGGCATCGGCTGTCCTCCGATGCCAAACGCCGGCAAGGCGATGACTGCGCCTGTTCAGGGTGCGGGCGTCGAATTTCAGCGGATGACCACCCGGGTGCCCAAGTGTGCCCAACGCGAAAGTTGCCGGATTTGCGGGTTGGTGAGCGCCACGCAGCCATCGGTCCAGTTGACCGCCTTTTGAATATTTGGATCGCCGCTGCCGACACCGTGGATACCCAGGCGGCCGCCAAGCGGTGTGTTCTGGGGCGGGATGCGATGTTGCTGCAAGGCTTTGATGATGGCATCGCGTTGCGCCCGGCTGATGGTTCCCTCGGTATAGGCGCGACGGGCCATGCTCGCAGAGGGATAATCGAGGCCATAAAACGTGCCGTAACGGCTGTGGCGATCAATCCAGGCTACGTGGAAAACGCCTTGCGGCGTGGTTTCATCGCCGTGGCGATGGATTGCGGCTACGCCACCGCTGCCGATGGCTATATTCTGGAAACGCGCCAGAACGTGATCATCAGCGGAAAAAACCGTCATCGTCAGCATCTGGGTATCCACCATAATCCAGGGCAGTCGCCCGTTTGCCCAGGAGACTGCGGGTGCCCCCAGGATGACGACGGCAAGCAAGGCGCCTAGCCCCCGCTTGAAGGCTCGTATGATCTGCCTATGAAACCCATGCCACCCTTCCCGACTTCGAGCACAACGGTGCGTCTGGTTTTCTGTTTGCATATGCTTGCGCTGCTTGTGTGCTGGTCTGCCCCCGGTCGGAGCGCGACGTTCTACGTGCCCACCGATGGCAGCACGATCGTCGGTCAACTGCAATTGGTGACCGCTGATTCCCGCAATACCTTGCTGGACATTGCCCGTCATTTTGACCTCGGCTACGAGGACATCACCGCCGCCAATCCAGGTGTTTCGATCTGGCTGCCCGGCGAAGGAACCCGAATTGTCGTGCCCACCGAATTCATCCTGCCGCCACGGCCATGGGTGGGTATCGTCGTGAACATTCCGCAGCGTAGACTGTATTATTTCCCCCGCCACCAAGCCAAGGAGCGATCGACGGTCATCACTTTCCCTGTCGGCATTGCGCGTCCCGGCTGGCCCACGCCCCTGGGCACGACCCGCATCATCGCCAGATACAAGGATCCTTCCTGGATCGTTCCCAAAAGTATTCAGGAAGAACATCGAATGCAGGGCGAGGCCAATTTCCCGGACTATTTTCCGCCCGGTCCCAACAATCCCATGGGCATGCTTGCTCTGGAAACCGGATTTTCTGGAATATTCATCCATGGCACCAACCGCCCCTGGGGGGTCGGGATGCAGGTCAGCCATGGCTGCATACACTTGTATCCAGAGCATGCCGCCGCCCTCTTTCCGGCCGTTCCCATCGGCACCCCGGTGAGATTCATCAATCAGCCGATATTGGTAGGCGAGCGCAGCCACCAGCTCTACCTCAGCGTGTTTCAACCCGTTGACGGGTATCCCGACAATCAGGGCAGCTTGCTCGCACAGGCTATGGATGCACTGATGCTTTACGATGCACCGATAGACTGGAACCGCGTCGAAAAAGGGGTCGAGGCCAAGCGCATTGTGCCCCTGCCTGTCGACGTCGATGCGCCCAGCCTCGCCGGCATCCTTGGCTTGATCAAGCCGGAAAAATACGACCGCGAGCCCTACGGCATCGAGGCCAACGACGCCACGCCGCCGAACGCACCGCCGACTACTCAGCCTACTGGCGCGCCCGCAGCACCTTGATCTGGAACAGGGTGTTGCGCTCGTCCTCTTCCAGCGCGGCGCGAATGTGCTGCACCGTCGCCTGATAGCGCGGGATGATGTTGTACTTCAGGGCGTTGACGCGTTTCTGCGTCTTGCGGCTGGCGGCCAGCAAACGCCACAGCGCATTTTCCGCCTCGCCCAGCCGCGCCAGCGTCACGGTCAGGTCGCGCAGATGCAGGCGCGCTTCGTCGAAGCTGGCATCGGTCCACATCAGTCCCACCGGCTGCAGCGGCAGCGGTTCGGCCGATACGCTGGGGTATTCCACCCCGACGCTGGATCGCGCCACCACCTTGATCGCCACCGCCGGCTTCAGCCCGACCGACGCCTGGCGCAGCATCTGCTCGCCCATGCGCATCTGCACGATGCCGAGCCAGCGATAGGCCTCGGCGAGCTCACGCACCGTCTGCGCACGCAGTTCGCGATATTGCGCCAGCCGCTCGTAGACCAGGCGGGTCAGCAGGTCGCGCTTCTTCTCCAGCATCTGCCTGCCCTGCTCCAGAAAACGCGCCTGGCGGCCGACCTGCAGCAGCGCACTTTTGGTGGGCGGAACGGAGAGGCGCTTCTTCACGCCGTCACTCCCTTGTGGTACTTCGCCAGTTCGTCTTCGGACACCCGGATCAGCGTTTCCGGCGGCAACATCGAGAGCAGGTCCCAGGCGAGCTTGAGCGTTTCGTGGATGCTGCGATCCTCGTCTTCGCCCTGGCCGATGAAGCGGCGCTCGAAGGCGTCGGCGAACTGCAGGGTGCGGCGGTCGGCGTCGGATAATTCCTCGGCGCCAATAATGGCGGCGAGACCGCGCACTTCCAGCGCCTTGGCATAACTGGCGAACAGCTGGCTGGCGACGTGCGGGTGGTCTTCGCGAGTGAAGTTCTTGCCGATGCCGTCCTTCATCAGGCGCGACAAAGATGGCAACACTGTGACCGGCGGGTACACGCCCTGGTTGGCCAACTCACGCCCGAGCACGATCTGGCCTTCGGTGATGTAACCGGTGAGGTCGGGGATCGGGTGGGTGATGTCGTCCGACGGCATCGACAGCACCGGAATCATGGTGATGGAGCCGCGCCGGTTCTTGATGCGCCCTGCCCGCTCGTAGATTTCGGCGAGGTCGGAATACAGATAGCCGGGGTAGCCCTTGCGTGCCGGCACGTCGCCGCGCAGCACTGCCACTTCGCGCAGCGCCTCGGCGTAGGCGGTCATGTCGGTCATCACCACCAGTACGTGGTAGTCGAGGTCGAAGGCCAGGTATTCGGCAGCGGTGAGCGCCGCGCGCGGCGTCAGCAGGCGTTCGATTACCGGCTCGTCGGCGAGGTTGAGGAACATCACCACCTTGTTGAGCACCCCGCTCTCTTCGAAGCTTTCCTGGAAGAAGCGCGCGTCGGCGTGCGAAGCGCCGAAGGCGGCGAACACCACCACGAACTCGGCGGCCTCCTCGCCCAGCAGTTTGGCCTGGCGCACGATCTGCGCTGCCACCCGGTTGTGCGGCAGGCCGCCGCCGGAAAAGATCGGCAGCTTCTGCCCGCGCGTCAGCGAATTCATGCCGTCGATCGCGGAAATGCCGGTCTGGATGAATTCGCGCGGATAGGCGCGCGCCGCGGGGTTGAGCGGCTCGCCGTTGATGTCGCGGCGGTCGGCCGAAATGATCGGCGGCCGCCCATCACGCGGCAGGCCCGAGCCATTGAAGACGCGGCCCATGATGTCGCGCGACAGCGGCAGCTTGAATGGTTCGTCAAGAAAGCGCACCCAGGTGCGTTCCAGGTCGAGTTCGTCGGTGCCTTCAAACACTTCCACCACCACGGCGGCGTCGGACGCGCGGATCACCAGGCCCGAACGGATGCGGCCGGCGTGGTCGCGCAGCTGCACGCGCGAGCCGGCCGCCACGCCGGATACCCCGCCCATTACGACGAGGCCGCCCTGAGCGGAGGTGGCGGTACGGAATTCGATGTTTTTCATGCCCGGACCTCCTTCGGGGTCGAGGGGCTGAGTGCATACTCTTGCAGCAGCGGCTCGAATGCGTCGGGGATGGAGGAAATCTTGGCCTTCAATGCAGCGAGGTCCTCCGAGCTATGCTGGCTCTTCCAGCGCCGCGCCTGCGCCAGTAGCGGCATCTGGATCAATCTTCTCGCGGGCGTGCCGAGCTTCACCAGTTTCATACCCTGGCGATAGATTTCCAGCAAGGCCGCCAGCAGCGCGTACTGCTTGTCCGGCGAAGCGAAGCTGTCGACTTCATCGGTGGCCGATTGCTGCAGCAGACCTTCCTTGATGAGTCCTGCCGCTTCAAGCGTCCAGCGCTGTTCGCTTGATAGCGCCTCGACACCAACCAGGTTGACGATGCGCTGTAACTCCTCGGAAGCGGCGAGCAGATCGAGCGCCTCGGCGCGCGCGCTTTCCCAGTTCGGGTCAACGTTTTCTGCCCACCACTTCGCAGCGGAACCCACATAGCCGGAAAAACTTTCCAGCCAGTCCACCGCCGGGTAGTGGCGCGCGTCGGCGAGCTCTTTCGACAGCGCCCAGAAGGTCTGGATGATTTCCTTGGTATGGCTGGTGACCGGCTCGGAGAAGTCCCCACCGGGAGGCGACACCGCGCCGATCAGCGTCACCGAACCATGGTCTCCGGCCAGCGTCTCCACCCGTCCAGCGCGCTCGTAGAAAGCCGCCAGGCGCGACCCCAGATAGGCTGGATAGCCTTCCTCCACCGGCATCTGACCCAGCCGCCCGGCGACTTCGCGCAGCGCTTCGGCCCAGCGGCTGGTGGAGTCGGCCACCATCACCACATCAAAACCCTGGTCGCGAAAATATTCGGCCAGCGTGATGCCGACGTAGATCGACGCCTCGCGCGCCACCACTGGCATGTTGGAGGTATTGGCCACCAGCAGGGTGCGCTCCATCAGCGGACGGCCGGTGTGCGGGTCGGTCAGTAAAGGCATGGATTCGAGCACGTCGGTGAGTTCGTTGCCGCGTTCGCCGCAGCCGACGTAGATGACGATCTCGGCGTTGCACCAGCGTGCGATCTGCTGCTGCAGCATGGTCTTGCCGGCGCCGAAGGGGCCGGGGATCGCTGCCTTGCCGCCCTTCAGCAGCGGGTAGAAGGTGTCGAGAATGCGCTGCCCGGTAATCAACGGCACCACCGCATGGTCGCGCTGTTTGAAGGGACGCGGCGTGCGCACAGGCCAGCGATGAAACAGGTGCAGCTTCTCGATGCGGCCGTCAGCCAGTTTCACCCGGCCGATCACGTCTTCCACGGTGTAATCGCCTTCCGGGGCCAGTTCCAGCAAGTCACCCTTGATCAGGGGCGGCGTCAGGATACGATGCAAGATCGATTCGGTTTCCTGCACCATGCCCAGCACGTCGCCGCCCGCCAGCGGGCTGCCGGCCTGGCGTGCGGGATCGGGCACGAAATGCCAACGCGTGTCGCGCGGCAGCGCAGGCACCGCGACGCCGCGTGCGATGCGGTCGCCGCTTTGTTCCCACACCGCCTGCAGCGGCCGCTGCACGCCATCGAAAATGGCGCCCAGCAAGCCCGGCCCGAGTTCCACCGACAACGGCCAGCCCAGGCCTTCAGCCACTTCGCCGGGACGCAGGCCGGCGGTATCTTCGTATAGCTGCGCCAGCGCGGTATCGCCGTCGCGCCCGATCACCTCGCCGACCAGCCCCAGGCGCCCCACCCGCACCTGCTCGCCGATCACCGTCTGCGGCAGTTCGAGTTTGACCAGGGGGCCGTTGATTTCAAGAATTTTGCCCATGCTTTTTTATCCGTGAATGAGCGTGCCGAGATCGGGCGCGCTGGCGAACAGGCGCTCCATCGTCACCCGTGCCAGTTCATCGGCCAGGCGCGCCTGCCGGGCCTCGAAGGTTTGATCCAGTTGCGCACGGTTGTCGGCCAGGCGCACCCGGATGCCGCCTGCGCTTGGCTGGCCGTGGCTGGCCAGCGTCACCACGCGTCCCGGCGCCGCGCGTGCGCTCATCGCGGCCCACGCCGGCAGCAGGCGTTTTTCGTCTTCCGGCCGGACTTCCGCCAGCAGATCGCCCTTTGGCAACGCCTGGGCTGCCGCCGCCAGCCAGGCTTCGAGCACGCCCAGATAGCGCGTTTCGTCCCGCACCAGGGTGTGAAAAGCCGTTTTGACTTCGGCCAAAACGGATTCCGTAAGCGCCCAGCGCAGCCGGTCGAGTTCGGCTCCCAGCCGCGTTTCCGCCGCCTGGCTGTGGCGTCTGACCAGCCGTTCGGCCTCGACCTTGGCGGCGAGAATCTCGCGTTCCTCCGCCAGTTTGAGCTTGTCTGCCGACTCGGACAGGATGCGCGCGCGCATCGATTCGGCGTTCTGCAACTGCTCGCGCGCCAGCGTTTCGGCTTGTTGTATCAGCGCCTGCTCGAGTTGGGTAACCTGCGCATCCGCATCCATCTTGTACTCCTGGAAACTATTTCAGGGCATCCGGCCCCAGCACCGCGCGCACCACCGCGTCCACTGCGGGCGCGTAGTCCTGCGGCGCCGGCAACGGCGGCAGTTCGGTGATGACGATGCGGCCGCCTTCGTTGCGCAAGCGGTTCAACCAGTAACCGCCGGCATGCGCGAGGTGGGTTTCCAGCAGCACCAGCGCCGCGTCGCCGCTGCTGGCGAGTCGCTCGAGCACGCTTTCCACCGTGGCCGGGTCCGCGTCCGCATGCACCTCGGCGCCGATCAGGCTGAAGCCGTTAGCCAGTCCGGCGCTGCCCAGCACCACCAGGCGCGCACTGCCGTGCGGAGTGCCGGTTTGGGCCAGCATCGGTTCAAAGTTTGCCGAGCAGCAGGATCGACATGACCAGCCCGTAAATCGCGATCCCTTCGGCAAGCCCCATGTAAACCAGCGTACGGCCGAACATCTCGGGTTTCTCGGCAATCACGGCCAGCGCAGCGGAGCCGATCGGACCCAGCGCCAGCGCAGCGGCAATGGCCGCCAGGCCTGTGGGCAGGCCGATGCCCAACAGCGCCAACCCCTTGCCCAGGGTGATCTCCACGGCAGCACCAGCCACGGGCTCGGCCGCCATCACCTCCTGCACGCCCAGCAGCATCACGCTGGCGAGGCCCAGGCCGAACAGCACGAAGTTGGCCAGCAAGCCACCCTTGAGCCATGTCTCCGGCATGCGCTGCGGCTTGAACGTCAGCCAGATGCCCGCGCCCAGCGTCGCCGTCACCGGCAAGCACATCAATCCAATCAACCAGCTCATGTTCTCTTCCCCTTTTGTAAACACGCATCAAACCTTGGCCTGTTGCGACAACAGCCGCAAGGGCATAAATTCCCGTCCGTCCCCACTGAAAAAGCGCGAGAAGCCCTCGTAATACATCAGCCTCAGCGCCTGGATGGCGACGATGCCGCCTTCCAGCACGATGATGACGATATTGCCGAGCACGATCGTGACGGCATGACCGGTCGCCTCCAGTCCATGGGCGATGGTAAACACCGCCAGCGCCAGCGCCACATGATTGAGGCTGAACGCTGCCACGCGCATGAACGACAGGGTATTGGAAAACAGGTTGATGGCGGTTTCCAGCGTCTCGATCAACGTCACCAGAATACGCTCGCCCAATC
>JAAPAA010000099.1 GCA_012274165.1 Thiobacillaceae bacterium | reverse complement strand
CGTAAATATCGGCCAGCGCCTCGTGCTTGCTGCCTTTTTTGAAACCTTCTGCCAGCCCCGGACGCCAGCGTTTGGCCAGTTCCTTCAGCGTGCTGACGTCGAGGTTGCGGTAATGGAAAAATTCTTCCAGTTTTGGCATGTAGCGCGCCATGAAGCGCCGGTCCTGGCAAATCGAGTTGCCGCACATCGGTGAGGTTCGGGCGGCAACATGCTGTTTCACGAATTCCAGCATCTGCGCTTCGGCCGCTGCCTCATCCAGCTGCGAGGCCTTGACGCGATCGATCAGCCCCGACTTGCCGTGGGTGCCCTTGTTCCAGTTGTCCATTGCGTTCATCACCTCGTCAGGCTGATGCACCACCAGCACCGGGCCTTCGGCCACTGTGTTGAGGTCGGCGTCGGTCACCACGATGGCCAGCTCGATGATGCGGTCGGTTTCGGGCGACAGGCCGGTCATTTCCATGTCCAGCCAGAGTAGATGTGTGGGATTCAGTGCCATCAGGATGTCCTCAATTGAATTGGCGCATTTTCGCATAGACCATGCGCAACGCGGGGTGGCAGAAGCGAACGCTTGCCGCCATAATCCATCACCCCACACTGGAGTTATGCCATGAAAGCCCTGATGGTTTTATTCGCGACAGCCATGCTGTCCACCGCGATCCATGCCGCGCCTGTCACCAAGGGCGATCCCAAGGTCGGCAAAACCCTGCACGACAAATCCTGCACCAGCTGCCATATCGGCATGTTTGGCGGGGACGGCAGCAAGATTTACACGCGTGCCGACCACAAAACCAAGACTGCGGCACAGTTGGCCGCCCGCATCTCAGGCTGCAACGCCAACGCTGGCGCCGGCTGGTTCCCGGAAGACGAGGCGCACGTTGCGGCCTATCTGAACCAGCAGTACTACCATTTCAAATAAGACCTCGCTCGAACGAAGGGCTGCCGTCACCACAGGAAAGGAAAGCCATGACCACTATTGTTGAAGAACTCGTCCGCAAAAAATGTGCGCCCTGCGAAGGCGGCGTCGCCGCAATGACCGATGCGCAGATTGCGCCGATGCTGAAAGGCCTCACCGGCTGGCAGCGCGAGGCCGAAAAAATCGTCAAGGAATACAAGTTCAAGGACCACTATCAGGCGCAGGCTTTCGCCAACGCCGTGATGTGGGTGTCGCACCGCGAAGACCACCATCCCTACCTCATCGTGGGCTACAACACGGTCAAGGTCGAGTACTGGACCCACGCCATCGGCGGCCTGTCGGAAAACGATTTCATCTGCGCGGCCAAGGTCGACACGCTGCTCGACATTTAAGATGGCCGCTCTGACCGGCCAGGTCGTTGCCGCATTCAGCCGCCGCTTCATCGTCGCCACCGCTGACGGCCTGCTCCCTTGCCAGGTCAAAGGCCGTCACCTGCGCGTAGTGTGCGGCGACCGCGTCGAGCTTCAACGCGACGGCGATAACGGGGTGATCGAGTCGGTGCTGCCACGCGCCAGCCTGCTGTACCGCTCCGACGCGTTCAAAACCAAAGCCATCGCGGCCAACGTGACCCAGCTTGCCGTCGTGGTGGCGCCACGACCGAGCTTTTCGATGGAACTGGTGCAGCGCTGCATCCTTGCCGCCGAAGACCAGGCCATCCCCAGCCTGCTCATCCTCAACAAGACCGACCTGCCCGAAACGCCCAGAGCGATCGAACGCCTGCAACGCCTCACCCGCATCGGCTACCCGCTGGTCACGCTGTCGGCGCTGACCGACGTGGCGCCGCTGCGCCCGGCGCTGCACGGCCATACCACGCTGTTGATCGGGCAATCCGGGATGGGCAAATCAACGATCATCAACACGCTGTTTCCCGGCGCCGACGTGCTGACCGCCGACTATTCCGAAGCGCTCGACAGCGGTCGCCACACCACCACCCACACCCGCCTGCACCGGCTCGATGCAGACACGGCCGTGGTCGATTCGCCCGGCCTGCAGGAGTTCGCCTTGCAGCACCTGGACGCCAACGCGCTGGCCTACGCCTTCGTCGAGTTCCGGCCGTTTCTGGGACACTGCCGTTTCCGCGACTGCAAACACGAAACCGAACCCGGCTGCCGCTTGCAGGAAGCCGCCACCGCTGGGGAAATCGAACCCAAGCGGCTGCAGCTGTTTCAAACCCTCAGACGCCTGCAAAAAAACGCTGCACAGCGCCTATAAACAAAGCTTGATGAAACCCGGGAGGGAATCATGAAGCGTGCCCAGGTTCTATTGCTGCTGCTGTGTTTGAGTCTGTTCACTCCCGTACAGGCAGCGGGAAAATGGGTGGCCACGCCCTATACGCCGGCCAAAGTCGTATTTGATTTTTATCTGGACGACCCGCAGAAAATCGGCAGCGCACTCTACTGGGTGCGCTCGTTGATGAACCCCCTGCTGGAAGCGCCCTACAACTACCCGCCCGAAGACCTGAAAATTGTCGTCGTCATCCACGGCAACGAGATCGTGACGGTGGCGACAAAAAATGCCGCGAAATACCAGGACGCGGTCGACCGCATGCGCTACTACGCTGACCTTGGTGTGTCGTTCAAGGTGTGCGGCCAGGCCGCCGAGGATTTCGGTTACTCGGTGAAGGATTTCCAGGATTTCATCGAAGTCGTGCCCAATGCCATCACGGAATTAGCCTACTGGCAGCAGCAAGGCTACGCCTTGATCACGCCGCGGGTCATGGAGAAGAAGATCGACATCGAGTCGATCCGCTAACCTGTTTTGACTTGGCGGCGACCAATTGCCGCGCGTCCACAACACTTCAGCTGTGACATTCCCTTCCCCTTGCTAACCGCCGGGCGAGGGTGACCGCACGCGCGCCTTGGCGACTTCCCCGCTCGATTCGACAGCGCATTGCTTCAGTCAATTTGACCCCGGCCCATATCAGGCTTTCTGGCTCCTGATACCTGCCATATTTCTGCGGATTTCTTGTCGGGCAACGCGTTCAGAGGCTGTCCCAAACAGCAGCCAAAATTATTTTTGCAATTGATAATCATTCCTATATATAATAGGATCCATTATCATTTACATAAACTTGGCTCAGCCCAAGGAATCCCATGAACTTCAACCTACGCCTGACTTCCCCCGCTGTCTTAGCCCTGGCAACTGCAGCAATGGTGTGTTCCACAGCCGCGCTGGCTGCCGATGGCGAATACGCCCTGACCATCCAGTATCATCGTTTTCAACCGGCGGAACTGGTGATTCCGGCCGGCAAGAAAATCAAGCTGTCGGTCGAGAATCGGGATGCCACGCCGGAAGAGTTCGAGAGCCACGACCTCAATCGCGAAAAAGTGGTCGCTGGCAAATCCACCATCACGATTTATATCGGGCCGCTTACCCCCGGGCGCTACCGTTTTTACGGCGAATACAACGAAAAAACCGCCCAGGGCGTAATCGTCGCGCAGTAATCCTCAGGAGAAGAACCATGTTTGCAACCGCTGTCATTGTCTTCCGGGAAGTGCTCGAGGCCGCGCTCATTATCGGCATACTCGCCGCCGCGACCCGCTCGGTGCCAGGCCGCAACCGCTGGCTGCTAGGCGGGTTGATGGCCGGCCTGACGGGTGCTGCTCTGGTGGCGGCCTCCACCGACGTGATCTCTTCCATGGCCAGCGGCGTCGGCCAGGAACTGCTGAATGCCGTGATACTGGGCGTCGCGGTTCTGATGCTGGCCTGGCACAACATCTGGATGTCGTCGC
Organism: Thiobacillaceae bacterium; assembly: GCA_012274165.1. GTDB lineage: Bacteria > Pseudomonadota > Gammaproteobacteria > Burkholderiales > Thiobacillaceae > Thiobacillus. The sequence continues at coordinate 9,327 of JAAPAA010000099.1, read as the reverse complement.
ATGGCAAGGCCCTGGCGATCTCGGCACAATCCGTGGGCAGCGCCATCCGGGAAGGGCGTCAGGAACATTCGGTTCTGCTGGTTGTGGTCGGACTGGCCGTGCTGCGCGAAGGCTCTGAAACCGTGCTGTTCCTGTATGGCATATCCGCATCGGAGGGCGCGGACGCATCGTCGATGTTGCTCGGCGGTGCCATTGGCATCCTGGCCGGGGTCGCCGTCGGCTACGCCATGTATGCCGGCCTGCTGCGCGTGCCGATGCGCTGGTTTTTCGCCGCAACCGGCGTGCTGGTGTTGCTGCTGGCGGCGGGTATGGCTTCCCAGGCGGCGCATTTCCTGATCCAGGCTGACCTGTTGCCCAGCCTTGCCGCCCCGGTCTGGGACACCTCGGCGATGCTTCCCGAAACCTCCATCCCCGGCATGCTGCTGCATACGCTTGCTGGTTACGACCCGCGTCCTGCCGGCATGCAGCTGATTTTCTATGCCCTCACCCTGGTTACGATTGCACTCGGCATGAAGTGGGCCAATTCTTCACATTCCAAATGAGACATCCGATGTTAAACAAACACACCCTTCCCCTCTGCCTGGGTATCGCACTCCTCTCCGGCAGCGTTCATGCCGGCCCGGCCGATTATGTCTATATGCCGACAGTCGAATACGGCGAAAAGGAAATCGATTTCAAATTCGGCACCGCCGAGCAGCCTTCCGGAGAAACCAAGCAGGTCGCCAGTCTCGGCGTCGGCTATGGCGCCACCGACTGGTGGTTTACCGAGGTCTATATCAAAACCGAACATGAAAGCCCGGCGCCCCGGCTCAATATTCTGGAACTTGAAAACAAGTTCCAGTTGACCGAGACCGGGAAATATCCGCTTGAAGTCGGCCTGATCACCGAATTCGAATTTCCCCTCAACCAGGATGGCGAGCCGTACGAATTCAAATTCGGCCCGCTGTTCCAGACCGAATTCGACAAGTTGCAACTGAACGGCAACCTGCTGCTCGAAACGAAATTCGGCGAAGGAAATCCGACCGAGACCGCGTTCCAGTATCAATGGCAAGCCAAGTACCGCTGGCACAAGGAATTCGAATTCGGCTTGCAGGGATTTGGCGAGACGGGCGAATGGGACGACTGGGCACAGACCGATGAGCAGGAGCATAAGATGGGCCCGGCCATCTTCGGCAAGGTGGCGGTCGGCGACCACGCTGCCATCAAATACAACGCCGCGTGGTTGATCGGCATGACGGATGCCACCCCCGACAACACCTTCAGGATGCAAGTGGAATACGAATTCTGACTATCCCGAAAGTACGGCTACAACCGGGGCAAACCCACCTGCACGCTAGCGCTCGTTGAACCCAGGGTCCCCGGGTTAAACGCCTATCTGCGCAGGGCGAAACTGGAATTCGCCCTGCCGCAACCATCCAGGCTGCCCCCACTTCAGCCAAATAACGCCTTGAAGCAGGCTGAACCATGACCAATCGGTCATGGTGAACCGCCCGCGTCTTTATGCGTTCTTAACGCCTTCCCTTCCAGTCTTAGCCCCATCTTTACCGACAGCTACCTATAGTTCGGCGTGTCCCCGTTCACGCTGGAAGGAAGTGTCATGGATCTAATCTACCTCGCAGGCATCGTCCTGTTCTTCGCACTGCTGGCCGGACTCGCCGTCGGTTGCGCCAAATTGGGCGGCGCCAAATGAGCTGGCTGCTCATCGTCAGCGCCGTCGTCGCGGTCGCGCTGCTCGTCTACCTGATCGCTGCCCTGCTCAAACCTGAGGACTTTTCATGACTACCCATGCCTGGCTCCTGCTTGGAGCGTATCTGGTCATCCTGCTGCTGGTGGCCAAGCCACTCGGTCTCTATATCGCCTCCGTAATGGAAGGCCGCCCGTCGCTGGCCCTGCGCCTCGGCGGCGGGACCGAGTCTGTACTCTATCGCCTGTGCGGCATCCGCAAGGATGAAGAAATGGGCTGGTTGAAATATGCCCTGGCCATCCTGCTGTTCAACCTCCTAGGTGTGCTGGCGGTCTATGCGCTGCAACGGCTGCAGCTCTGGCTGCCGCTGAATCCGCAGGCGATGGCCAACGTCAGCCCGGATTCGTCGTTCAACACCGCGATCAGCTTCGCCACCAACACCAACTGGCAAGGCTACGGCGGAGAGTCGACGATGGGCTATCTGACCCAGATGCTCGGTCTGGCGGTGCAGAATTTCTTCTCCGCCGCTACCGGCATCGTCGTCGTCATCGCCCTGATCCGCGGTTTCGCCCGCCACACGGCCACGACCATCGGCAACGCCTGGGTCGATCTGACCCGCATCACGCTTTACGTGCTGCTGCCGATCTCGCTGGTCTACGGCGTGTTCCTGGTCGGCCAGGGGGTGATCCAGAATTTCGACGCCTACAAGGACGTCACCACTCTGGAGACGACGCAATACGACACGCCCAAACTCGATGCCGCCGGTCAGCCGGTCAAGGATGACCAAGGCAACGCGGTCACGCAGCCGGTCACGGTGCCGACCCAGACGCTGGCGATGGGCCCGGTTGCCTCGCAGGAAGCGATCAAAATGCTCGGCACCAACGGCGGTGGATTCTTCAACGCCAATTCGGCGCATCCCTTTGAAAATCCAACCCCGCTCGCCAACTTCATCCAGATGCTGTCGATCTTCCTGATCCCGGCGGCGTTGACCCTGACCTTCGGCCGCATGGTGGGTGACATGCGGCAGGGCTGGGCGGTGCTGGCCGCGATGACGCTGATGTTCGTGGTCATGGCGGTTGCGGCGATGAGCTTCGAACATCAGGGCAACCCGCTGCTGGCCAACTTGGGCGCCGACATGTCGGCCGGCAACATGGAGGGCAAGGAGACGCGCTTCGGCATCGCCGACTCGGGCCTGTTCGCCACCATCACCACGCTGGCCTCCTGCGGGGCGGTCAATTCCATGCACGACTCCTTCATGCCGCTGGGCGGCTTCGTTCCGCTGTGGAACATGATGCTCGGCGAGGTGGTGTTCGGCGGCGTCGGCACCGGGCTGTACGGTATGCTGGTGTTCGCCATCATGGCGGTGTTCATTGCCGGCCTGATGATCGGCCGCACGCCGGAATACCTGGGCAAGAAGATCGAGGCGTTCGACATGAAGATGGTATCCATCGCCATCCTGGTGACGCCGTTGCTGGTGCTGGCCGGCACCGCCATCGCTGTGATGGTCGGTGCGGGCGTGGCTGGTATCGCCAATCCTGGCGCGCACGGTTTCTCGGAAATCCTCTACGCCTTCACCTCGGCCGCCAACAACAACGGCAGCGCCTTCGCCGGTCTGTCGGCCAACACGCCCTTCTACAACACCATGCTCGGCATCGCGATGTGGTTCGGCCGCTTCGGCGTGATCGTGCCGGTGTTGGCACTAGCGGGCGGACTCGCCGCCAAGAAACGCATTGCCGCCAGTGCCGGCACGATGCCCACGCATGGCCCGCTGTTCGTCGTGCTGCTGATCGGCACGGTCGTACTGGTAGGTGCTCTTAACTATGTTCCCGCGCTCGCGCTCGGGCCGGTGGTCGAGCATCTGATGCTCGGATCCGCTCACTGAGCCGAAGGAGAAAACTAAATGTCGCACAAGAAACTTGCAATGTTCGACCCGGCGTTGGTGAAACCCGCCATTGTCGATTCATTCAGGAAGCTGAACCCTGCCATCCAGTGGCGCAACCCGGTGATGTTCGTCGTCTATGTCGGCAGCATCCTGACCTCTCTGCTGTGGTTGCAGGCCTTGGTCGGAGAGGGTGAAGCCCCGGCCGGGTTTATCCTCACCGTTACCCTCTGGTTGTGGTTCACGGTGTTGTTCGCCAACTTCGCAGAGGCACTGGCCGAGGGTCGCAGCAAGGCCCAGGCGGCCTCGCTGCGCGGGTTGAAGAAAGAGACCCTGGCCAAGAAGATCAAGGGCGAGAAAGTCACGGAAACGTGGGCCACGGTGCCGGCCACGGAACTGCGCAAGGGGGATGTGTTCATCGTCCATGCCAGTGAAATCATCCCGGCCGACGGCGAAGTCATCGATGGCGTGGCCTCGGTGGACGAGTCCGCGATCACCGGCGAATCCGCACCCGTCATCCGCGAAGCAGGCGGTGATTTCTCCGCCGTTACCGGCGGCACCCGCGTACTGTCCGACTGGCTGGTGGTGCGCGTGACAGTCAATCCGGGCGAAACCTTCGTCGACCGCATGATCGCCATGGTGGAAAGCGCCAAGCGCCAGAAGACGCCCAACGAGATCGCGCTGACCATTTTGCTGGTGGCGCTGACCATCGTGTTCCTCGGCGTCACCGTCACCTTGCTGCCGTTCTCGATGTTCAGCGTCGACGTGGCGAAGGCCGGCACGCCAATCTCCATCACGGTGCTCATCGCCCTGCTGGTTTGCCTGATCCCGACCACGATTGCCGGCCTGCTCTCGGCCATCGGCGTGGCCGGCATGAGCCGCATGATGCAGGCCAATGTCATCGCCACCTCCGGGCGGGCGGTCGAAGCGGCGGGCGACGTCGATGTGCTGTTGCTCGACAAGACCGGCACGATCACCCTCGGCAATCGCCAGGCGACCACCTTCCTGCATGCATCCGGGGTGAAGGAAGCGGAACTGGCCGATGCCGCCCAACTCTCTTCGCTTGCCGACGAAACGCCGGAAGGCCGCAGCATCGTGGTTCTGGCCAAGGACAAGTTCAACCTGCGCGGCCGTGACGTACAGGAACTGGGCGCCCACTTCGTGCATTTCAGCGCGCAGACCCGCATGAGCGGCGTCGACCTGGATGGCCGCGAGATTCGCAAGGGCTCATCCGACGCTGTGCGTGCCTATGTCGCCGAACGCGGCGGCCGCTTTCCGCCCGAGGTGGAGACGATCGTCGAACAGGTTGCCAAACGCGGGTCCACGCCGCTGGTAGTGGCCGAGTCTGTCGCGGGGCAGGCTGCCCGGGTGCTGGGCGTGGTCGAACTCAAGGACGTGGTCAAGGGCGGCATCAAGGAACGCTTTGCCGAACTGCGCCGCATGGGCATCAAGACCGTGATGATCACCGGCGACAACCGGTTGACCGCCGCGGCCATCGCCGCCGAGGCCGGGGTCGACGACTTCCTGGCCGAGGCGACGCCGGAGGCCAAGCTCAAGCTCATCCGCCAGTACCAGGACGAAGGGCGGCTGGTGGCGATGACCGGCGACGGTACCAACGACGCCCCGGCGCTGGCCCAGGCCGACGTCGCGGTGGCGATGAACACCGGCACCCAGGCCGCCAAGGAGGCCGGCAACATGGTCGATCTGGATTCCAACCCGACCAAGCTGATCGAGGTGGTGGAAACCGGCAAGCAGATGCTGATGACGCGCGGCTCGCTCACCACCTTCTCCATTGCCAATGACGTCGCCAAGTACTTCGCCATCATCCCGGCCGCCTTCGTCACTACCTACCCGCAACTCGCGGCGCTCAATGTGATGGGCCTGGCCAGTCCGGCTTCCGCCATCCTGTCGGCGGTGGTATTCAACGCGCTGATCATCATGTTCCTGATCCCGCTGGCGCTGAAAGGCGTGAAATACCAGGCCCTCGGCGCCGCCGTCCTGCTGCGCCGCAATCTGCTGGTGTATGGCCTGGGCGGCCTCATTGCGCCCTTCATCGGCATCAAGCTGATCGACATGCTGATCGCCGCCAGCGGCCTCGCCTAAGAAAGGAATCCATCATGAAGACATTATTGCGCCCCGCCATTTCCCTGTTCGTGCTGTTGTCTGTTGCCACCGGCATCGTCTATCCGCTTGCGGTGACCGGCATCGCCAAAGTCGCGTTCCCCGAGCAGGCGGCTGGCAGCCTGATCGTCAAGGACGGCAAGCCGGTCGGATCAAAGCTGATCGGCCAGAACTTCACCGACCCGAAATACTTCTGGGGCCGGCCGTCGGCGACCGGGCCGATGGCCTACAACGCCAGCGCTTCGAGCGGTTCCAACCAGGGTCCGCTGAACCCGGCCCTGGTGGACGCCGTGAAGGGGCGGATTGCAGCGCTCAAGGCGGCTGATCCGGCCAACACCGCGCCGATCCCGGCCGACCTGGTGACTGCCTCGGGCAGCGGCCTCGATCCCCAGATCAGCCCGGCAGCCGCCCATTGGCAAGCTTCCCGCATCGCCCGTATCCGCAGCCTGAGCGAAGCTGAAGTGCGCAAGCTCATCGACGCCCACACCGAGGGACGTCAGTTCGGCCTGCTGGGCGAACCCCGGGTCAATGTGCTAGCGCTGAATCTCGCGCTCGATCAGCTGGGCAAGCCGTAAACTATTGCCATGGCCGAACCCGACAAGCGCCCCGACCCGGATGACCTGCTCGCCCGCATTGAGGCCGATGCCGAACGCGCGCAGCGCGGCAAACTGAAGATATTTTTCGGCGCGTGTCCCGGCGTGGGCAAGACCTACGCCATGCTGAGCGCGGCGCGAACGCTGCAGCAACAGGGCACCAATGTGGTGGTGGGGCTGGTGGAAACGCATGGACGTTCCGAGACTGCCCAGTTGCTGGAGGGACTGGAGCTGTTGCCACCCCGGGTCGTGGCCTACCAGGGCCGCGAGTTGCGCGAGTTCGACCTCGATGCAGCGCTGGCGCGCCAGCCCGCTCTCATCCTGGTGGACGAACTGGCGCATTCCAACGTGGCCGGTTCACGCCATCCCAAGCGCTGGCAGGATGTGGAGGAATTGCTGGCGGCCGGCATCAATGTCTGGACCACGGTCAACGTGCAGCATCTGGAAAGTCTCAACGATATTGTCGGCGGCATCACCGGCATTCAGGTGCGTGAGACGCTGCCGGACCGGGTGTTCGAGCGAGCCGATGAAGTCACTCTGGTCGACCTGACGCCGGACGAACTGCTGCAGCGGATGAAGGAAGGCAAGGTTTATCTTGCCCAACAAGCCGAGCGCGCCATCCGCAACTTCTTCCGCAAGGGCAACCTGATTGCCCTGCGCGAGCTGGCCTTGCGCCGCACCGCCGACCGGGTGGACGCGCAGATGCGGGAATACCGCAGCGACCAGGCGATCCGCGAAGTGTGGGAGGCCAAGGAAAGGCTGCTGGTGTGTCTCGGCCCCGGCGCCGGCGGCGAGCGACTGGTGCGCGCCGCCGCGCGGCTGGCGGGCAAGCTGCGCGCCGACTGGATTGCTGTCTACGTCGAAACGCCGATGCTGCAGCGGCTATCCGAGGCCAATCGCGACAAGATTCTGCGGACCCTGGCGCTGGCTGCGGAACTGGGGGCGGAGACCGTCACCCTGGCCGGCCAGGAGGAGGCGCCCACGCTGCTGGCCTATGCGGTCGGCCGCAACGTGTCCAAACTGGTGGTGGGCAAGAGCATGCGCACCGGCTTGTCGCGGATGCTGCGCGCGCCGCTGTCTGACCGGCTCTCCACGCTGGCGGAGGATGTCGACGTCTACGTGGTGGCTCACGAGGCAGAATCGTCGACACCCGGCAAGGCGATCTCCGAGCCATTCACCCTGGAACAGGAGCCTGCCCCCACGGCCCAGTGGCTGGGCTATGTCTGGGCAGGCGGGGTGTGTGTCCTCGCCACCGGGCTGGCCCATGCGGTGATGCCCTGGTTCGATCTGGCCAACATCATCATGCTCTACCTGCTGGGCGTGGTCGGGGTGGCGGCCCGCTACGGGCGCGGCCCGGCCATCCTGGTCTCGTTCCTGTCCGTGCTGGCGTTCGATTTCTTCTTTGTGTCGCCACGGCTTTCCTTCAGCGTGGCCGACACCCGCCATCTGCTCACCTTCGCCATCATGCTGGCCGCCGCGCTAACCATCAGCAACGTGGCCGCCAGCCTGCGCTATCAGACGCGTGTCGCGCTTTACCGCGAACGCCGCACCCGTGCGCTCAACGAACTGGGGCGGGAACTGGCGGGCGCGTTGCTGCCGGAAAACATCGTCGACATGTCGCGCCACCATCTGGAAGGACTGTTCCAGTCCCAGGTCAGCATCCTGCTGCCGGACGCCGAGGAAAAGCTGCATGCACCCTCGCACCAGGACTTGCCGCTGGATACGGCGATTGCGCAATGGGTCTACGACCACCAGCTGCCGGCCGGGATGGGCACCCAGAGTCTGGCCGGCGCGCCGATGTACTACCTGCCGCTGAAGGCGCCGATGCGCACCCGCGGCGTGCTGGCGCTGCTGCCCAGCCAGAAGCGTTTGCTCTTCCAGCCGGAACAGGCGCGCCTGCTGGAAACCTTCGCCGCGCAGATCGCCCTCGCGCTGGAGCGGGTGCACTACGTGGAAGTGGCCCAGGAGGCGCTGGTGCGGATGGAATCCGAGCGGCTGCGCAACGGCCTGTTGTCCGCCCTGTCGCACGACCTGCGCACCCCGCTGACCGTGCTGGCAGGACTGGCCGACTCGCTGCCGCTGGCCGGCCCGCCCCTGCCCGAAGCCCAGGCCGAAATCGCGCAGGCCATTCGCGCCGAGTCACTGCGCACGAGCATCCTGGTGAGCAACCTGCTGGACATGGCGCGGCTGCAGGAAGGCCATGTCCATCTCAAGCGCGAATGGCAGCCGCTGGAAGAAGTGGTGGGCGCCGCCCTGCAAACGCTGTCCGTCCCGCTGGCACGGCACGCGGTGGTCGTCGATCTGCCGGCGGATCTGCCGCTGCTGGAATTCGACAGCGTGCTGATGGAACGGGTGTTCAGCAACCTGCTGGAAAATGCCGCGAAACACACCCCGCCTGGCAGCCGCATCGAGATCAGCGCCCGCGACGAGGGCGACTGCGTCACCATCACCGTCGCCGACAATGGGCCCGGGCTGCCGCCCGGCCGCGAAGCGATCCTGTTCGAGAAATTCACCCGCGGTCATGACGAATCGCCGGTGGCCGGGGTGGGGCTTGGTCTCGCGATCGTGCGTGCCATCGTCGAGGCGCACAGGGGAACGGTGCGGGGGGAAAATCGCCCGGATGGTGGCGCCCGCTTCGTCATCACCCTGCCCGCCGGCGAACCGCCGGTGGTTCCGCCGGAGCCTGAATCCTGATGGAAGACCTGCGCGCCGCGTCACCCACCGTGATCGTCATCGAAGACGAACCGCAGATTCGCCGCTTCGTCCGCACTGCGCTGGAGGCCGAGGGCTGCCACGTGGTGGAGGCCGCCACCGGTGAACGGGGTCTGGTGGAAACGGGCACGCGCAAGACCGACCTGGTCATTCTCGACCTGGGCCTGCCGGACCGCGATGGCGTCGATGTGGTGCGCGACCTGCGCAACTGGTCCGCCGTGCCCATCCTCATTCTGTCGGCCCGGGTCGACGAGACCGACAAGGTGGCCGCGCTGGATGCGGGGGCGGACGACTACCTGACCAAGCCTTTCGGCATAGCGGAACTGCTGGCGCGGGTG
>JAAPAA010000098.1 GCA_012274165.1 Thiobacillaceae bacterium | reverse complement strand
GGCATAGTTCCTGCACACGCCATCGTCGGCACGAAACTGGTCAAAGCTTTTGCCGGTACCGGGCAAGACCATTACGGTAGGTCCGGACGGCATCGTGGTGCAGGCAGCGACGAGCAAGGTCAAGGCGAGCACTGCAGTTTTGAATGGCAATGGCATGTCTATCTCCCTTCGTCAGGAACGGTGGACGGCCGCGGCGTAACAGCCTGCCAGCCTTCCGGGCATTGCTTCACATAGGGGTAATAGCCTTGCGGGTCGGCACAGTAATACCAGGACGGCGATGCCTGGGGAACTGGCTCGGTAATCTCTCCGCGTTCAATGTATACCGGCGGCTCAGACGGGATGCTTACTGATGGAGGATAGTAGTAAGGCGGGTAGTAATAAGGCGAGGCGTAATAGGGTCGATAGTACGGGCGGGGATAGTACCCAGGCCCGTACCCGAACCAGAACGGGTCGATCACAACGCCGACGCCCACATTGCTATGTCCGCCATGCCCGCCATGCCTGTAATACCCGCCATACCTGCCATCTGCAGCAGCCAAGCCGCTCATGCCGAGCATGAACATACCCAGCAACCAAACTGCCCATATTCGCAGCGTACCCATACACACCTCCTGCCTGTCTGGAATGCTTTGCAATTCGACTTGCGAATTGGGGGGAAGTTGCTCTTGAAGCCCATGATCGTTCGGTGAATATGCTTCCCCGTCAGCAATCAAACGATCACGGAATCCAGGCTCAGCCATATCCTGAATTGCTGGCGCGAAGGCTGTCCCCGTTAACAGACAGGAAATCTCTTTTCCTTACAAAGCCTTACCCATAAAGCCCGATTTCATGTCGCCAAAAGGCGACAAAATGACGGCAGTTCATTCAAGGGAGGCAAGCCTAACTTCATGAAAAACAATCGATATTCCTGTTTGGCACGGCATGTGCTGTAGAGAGGTTGGCTTGTCGAGACGAAAGCCATGTATCCAACCTTCCATACACACAAAGACACACAAAGGAATATGCAAATGAAACATACCCAGCAGGTTCGTACCAAACTTATGACTCTGATCGTGGCCGGTGTGGCCGGCGCCGGCTTTGCCGCTGCCGCTTCGGCTGCTGGAATGGGCGGCGGGATCAATGCCGATGTCGGCGCAGAGGCCACCGTCTCGACGCCCGACACGGCTCAGACCGGCGGCGCTGCATATGCGCACATGAGCACGTCCGGCAACGCCAACAACAACGCCCAGTGGCAGAGTGGCGCAACTCGAGGCACAGACCGCGCTGCGGAGCGCATGAACACCAACGGCGCCGTGATGAAGCAATCGGGAACCAAACCCTAAGGGCACCTCCAGCGCCCTGCCACCGCGAGGCATTCAGGGCTTGAAAGGAGGGGCCGGATTCGTGCCTGGACGCATGCCCGATTCAGAGTCAGCCTTTCTCGCAGCTCACAGCCCCCCTTCGCATATCGGCCCCCAGACATTCCGGTTTGTCCGGAAAACAGAACAAAACCGGGTCGGTTCAGCCTCACCTTCTTGATTAACACGAGACACGCTTATGGCGCGCAGCCCCCACTTATTCAGTGTCTTTCACACAGCCAGACACATCTTCAGCCATATCGGCGTCACGCTCCTGGCTGTCGGCATCGCCTTCTCCCTTCCCATGCTGGCTCAATTCATCTTGTTTACCTGGTGGCCCAAGGTGGAAGACAACTCACAGTTGCTGATGATCAACGAAATCATTTTCGCCGCCGTGCTGGTGATGCTGTTCAACCTGTTCCTCAGCGCACGCGAAGGACGCCTCAGCCACCGGATGAACCGCCTGGTCTCGCTGGTGCATGTGCGCAGGGAAAACAGCTGGTTCTCGCGCTGGACCGACCGCAAGCTGCTCGACCGGATCACCGGCACCCGCGACGTATCGGTGATGTCTATCACCGGCTACGACACCTTCGTCTCGCAACGGCGCAGGCTGAACAACGTGATCGACAACAGTTACGAATTGCGGGTCATGCTGATGAACCCTTATGGCGCCGGCGCCATGCGGCGCGTGCAGTCGCTGGGCGACCCCGCCCCGCTGCTCGAAACCTACTGCCAGGAGACCGCGGCCACCATTGACCGGCTGGCTGGCCTGGCGGCCGCTGGCAAGCAGGTCACGCTCAAATTCTACGACGCCCCGCCCTTCTGGAACCTGATCGTCACCGGAGAATACGTGTGGGTGCAGTACTGCCACGATGGTCACGAGCTGAAAGACCAGCAGGAATACGTCTTTGCCCTGCTCCGGGACAAGCCCACGCAGGGCCTGTTTTCGGCTTTTTACGTGCACTTCCTCAACCAGTGGAGCGATCCACTGCACCCGGAATACGACTTTGCCACCCGCCAGCTGATTTACCGCAACGACAAAGGCAACGAAGTGAAGCGGCTGCCCTTTCCGCCGCCGCTGCGGGAAGAATGCAGCGAACGCCGGGAGCCTGTCATGCTGGCAGGCTGACGCCGGCTGTGCGCCATGGGTGAACCCGTTAGCGCCTGTCGAGTTTATCCAGCGTTTCGACCAGATCCGCAAACAAGCTGCCGATTTCCTCATCCTGTTTGGGAAGGTGCAAAACCAGATCTCGACCGATGTCGCGCAGACGCCATTCCAGTTCCCGGGAAACGACTTCCATCTCCAGCAGGACTTCAGGCTGCATCTCGCTATGCATCTGATCCGGTTCCAGCAGGCAAGCGCCTATGCCGCTCGATACGAGCGAACGCTTGATCACTTCGATGCGGTCTGACACGCGTTGCTGGGCATCCAGCACGGACTTCTTGTGCGCCAGGGAAGACACCGCAATGGCGTCGCATTGGGTGAGCGCGCGATCCAGTTTCTGATGCAGGGTCGATGCAGGGTCATCAGGCACTGTGTTTGATCAGCCAGTGGCTTGACGCTATCCGCGGCCAGACAACTGGATGCGGACTTTGCGATGGTGCTGACGATGGAAACGACCTCCGGGGCGAACTCGCCGGGAATGATTTTCAGCGCGAGGGACGCACGCTGCAGCGGATTAACGGGCCGCATAAATATCCCCCCCAGCGTTTCGGCAATGGCGACGATACTGCCTTCGCGACTGATCTGCTTGCTTGCAAAGCGATGTGGATAACCGCTGCCATCCAGCCGCTCATGGTGTTCTCACACCGCCCGCGCCACCTTGACCGGATAGGAAGTCAGTTCCGTGAGCACCATCTGCCCCACCTTCGGATGCACCACGACATGCTTCCATTCCTCCGGTTTCAAATGCATACCGGATTTCAGATAGGCCGGATCAAGATACATTTCGCCGATATCGTGCAGCAGGCCTGCATGCGCGATGGTAAGCACCTCATCGGGCGAGAGTTTGGCACGCATGGCAATCATGGTGGCAATCAGGCCGACCAGGACCGTGTGCTTGAAATGGCGCTGACCCTCCGCCTTGTAAGCCATGG
>JAAPAA010000097.1 GCA_012274165.1 Thiobacillaceae bacterium | reverse complement strand
TCCAGAATCAGCGGGTTAGAAGACGAACTTTTCCTGCGCAACCAGCAGATAGCCTTGTTCAAGGAAGTCGTCACCGCAGTACGCGAACGGCTGGACCTTGAAAGTATTTTTCAACTGGTGGCCAGCTTTGCCCAAAGCCTGATTCAGGCTGAAACCATCCTCATTCCCGTACTGGATGAAGACAGCACTCAATACACTTATCGCGCAGGCGCAGGCGTCAACGCAGATGAAATCGTAGGGGAAAGCCTGGATATCAATTTAGGCATCTGTGGCTGGGTATGGAAGCATCGCCGCCCCTGGTGGCGCGGCGTTCTCGACGAGCTCAATGAAGAAGAACGCAACCAGTGGGAAAAGGAAGTCGGTAGCGTCATTCTTGTCCCGCTGGTTGGCCGCAACAACTTTCTGGGCGGGATCGCCGGGGTCAACAAAATCGGAGGGGGTGACTTCGACCAGCATGATCTCGATTTGCTGACCTTGCTGGCCAGCCAGATTGCAACCGCAATCGACAACAACAACCTGATTGAACAACTGGAAACAGCCAACCAGAATCTTTACGCTGAAAAGGGAAAAGCCCAGGTCACCCTGTCATCCATTGGCGATGCCGTCATCACGACCGATATCGAGGGCCGGATTGACTACCTGAATCCAGTTGCAGAACGCCTGTTCGACACCACCTTGAGTCAGGCAAAACAAAAACACCTGTCCAGTCTGGGCAGCCTGCTGATTAAAGAAACCCATCAGCCTGCGTTAGGCCTGGTGGAATATTGCCTAAGCGAAGGACGTTTACCCAGCCAATTCACCACCCTCATCGTTATCAAACAGGATGGGGGGCATCTCTATATCGAACCCAATGCAGCCCCTATCCGTGACCCTAAGGGGCACACCTCCGGCATCGTATTCGTCTTCCACGACGTCAGCCAAACCCATGAACTGACCCAGCAGCTTTCCCATCAGGCCACGCATGACGTATTAACCGGCCTGTTCAACCGCCGCGATTTTGAACTCAAGGTGAAGCAGGCCATTCGGGATGCCGAAATGACAGGCAGGGAACACAGCCTGCTCTACATGGACCTCGATCAATTCAAGGTCATCAATGACACCTGCGGACACATCGCCGGCGACGAACTGCTGAAACAATACACGTCAAAACTCGCAGTCATTGTGCGTCGCGTTGACATCCTGGCCCGGGTTGGCGGCGATGAGTTCGGCTTGCTGCTGGAAAACTGTACAAACCAGAAGGCATTGGTGGTCGCCAACAAGATTCAGGAGATGACGCAGCAATTCCGCTTTGCCTGGGAGGATAAAACCTTTGGCATCGGCGTCAGCATCGGGATGATCGGCATCAACAGCCAAAGCGGTTCGGTGATCAGTGTCGTCAGCCGGGTGGATGCCGCCTGCTACATGGCCAAGGAAGCTGGGCGCGGCCGCATTTACGTGCATGACGAGAAAGACCTGGCCTTGCTTGCAAGGCACGGTGAAATGGAATGGACGCCACGCATTACCAAGGCGCTGGAAGAACAGCGCATGGTGCTGTATTACCAGCCCATCGTGCACAACACGCATCTGGCCGACCTGGACAGTCATTACGAAATTCTGATCCGCATGATAGACGAGTCGGGAAAGCTCATCCCACCAGGCGAATTTTTACCCGCGGCCGAACGCTATAACCTCATTGCCGGAATCGACCGATGGGTCATCAGTGAATATTTCCGCTGGCTGGCGGAGCATCCGGAGCAGCTGGATTCATTGGTACTAGGCTCGATCAATCTCTCGGGCCACTCGCTGGGCGATGAAACCTGTCTGCGCCATATCGAATCCCAGCTAAAGGAATTCGCGATTCCACCCGAGAAGATCTGCTTCGAAATTACCGAAACCGAGGCCATTTCCAATCTTGCCAAAGCACAAGGCTTTATCAGCAAGCTCAAGAATCGTGGCTGCAATTTTGCCCTGGATGATTTTGGCAGCGGCTTTTCGTCCTATGCCTACCTCAAGAATCTCCCGGTTGATTTCCTGAAAATTGACGGCGTGTTCATCAAGGACATCAACTCCGATCCCGCGAATTACGCCATGGTCGAGTCGATCAATCATATTGGTCATGTCATGGGCAGGAAAACCATTGCCGAGTTTGTGGAGAACCACGACACCCTGCAAACCTTGAACAAGCTGGGAATTGATTACATGCAAGGGTATGGCATAGCCAAACCCAGTGCCCTCCACAACCTGGAAAAACAATACGAACCCAAAGCCAGGTCTGGCCGTTAAGCCACGAAACCCCAGGCGTGCTCAAGCTAAGTCCGTGATGCAGGTTGCAACAGGTCGATTCTGAATTCATCCTCATAGGGCGGCACATTGCATTCGATGACATCGGACGGCGCCACATCGAGGCGCACGCCGACGATATCGGTGCGCACCGGCAACTTGGCCACGCCACGATCGACCAGCACCACGGTGCGGATTTCAGCCGGCTGTTTGCCGGCCAGATATTCCACCGCACGCAGCATCGAATGCCCCCGATACATCACGTCGTCCACCACCAGCACAGTGTGGCCTTCGAGACTGAGCGTGGCGTGGGTTGGATTTTCGGTCAACCGGGTTTCCGGATACAGCAGGGTCAGGTCGTCCGCATAGCGCTTGATTTGCAGATCCAGCCTGGTGCAGCTGGTCAGGCCGTAGTCCTGTACCAATCGTGCGTGCAACCTGTCCGCCAGCGGTGCGCCGCGCCGCAGGATGCCCACAATCACCACTTGGGTCCGCCCTGCCAGCAAGCCAGCCGCCTGCCGGGCCATGTCGGCGACGATGGCGTCAAGCTGCGCGTCGGTATAGAGGCAAGTGCGTCTGCCCAGGGGTTTGGTCATGGTTCAATCACGTGATGCGCAAATATCGCGGCTACCGGACGCCTCATGAGGTCTTTCAAGAAGCTAAGCTTGGTGCAGTTGGAATGTGAATCCACCCTTCTTTTCTCGCGGAGTCGCTTCTTTTCTAAACGGGAGAGATGACGCAATCGCGGTCACTGCCTTCGTAGCGCCAGCCGACAATGATTCGGGTTTTCGGATTGAATTCAAAAAATATGCGGCAGGTATCTCTACCCCGGTACTTATTTTCAATATTTCCGTTTGGCAGAAGTTTACTTTCCATTAGATAGGCAGGGTTCGTGCTCCCAACTACATTGGGATTATCTAGGGCACTCCCGACGTTATGGCTCATAAGGCTCTTAAAGTTTTCATGCGGCGTCACCGATGCCACGCACGACAACAGTGACGGCAGCATTAGAAACCCAGCTAACACCATACTGCCGATGGATTGCATCATTTTCTTCATAAACTAATTCGGGTCATCGCTCTGGAGACAAATGGGGTCCGCAAGCAGGCCGAGGCTCGATTGACCCATCCCGCGTGCGCCTTGCGCGCACGATCCCATCCAATTCGACATGGTTCCCCCTCCCCTTACGCGGTTACTTTGAATTGTTTTGTTTTTCCGCAGGTCGGCGCGCGTACGTTGCGCGCGCCGTTATGAATGCCGGCGAACTTTACTGAGTGGGAGTAGGAGCGTCAAACAGGGTTCGCTTATACAGCGATTGAAATGATCTTGGCTGCAGGATGGACGCCGCCGGATTTAACCAGGCGGCAGTTCGATCAAGCAGTCCGCGAATACCGCGGCTGATCGCTGGCGGCCTGTTTCAAATAGCGGTCAAAGCACATGCCGATGTTGCGCAGGAACAGGCGGCCGCTGGGGGTGACGCTGATTTTGCCGGGGCTGAGTTCCACCAGTCCGTCGTCGGCCAGCGGGCGCAGGTCGGTGAGTGCATCGGCGAAGTAGTCCGTGAACGCGATGCCCCATTCGCTGCCAAAGGCGGCGAAGTCGAGTTCCAGGTCGCACATGACGCGGGTGATTGCTTCGCGCTGGATCTGGTCGTCGCGGGTGAGTTTGATGCCGCGCTCGACGGCGAAGCCGGTGGCGGCGACGCGATCCTGATAGCGCTTGATGCTCTTCTCGTTCTGCATGTAGACGTCGGCGGTCTGGCTGATGCTCGAGGCGCCGAAGGCGAGGATGTCGCAGTCCTTGCGAGTGGTGTAGCCCTGAAAGTTGCGCCACAGGGTCTTGTTCTGCTGGGCGCGCACCAGTTCGTCGTCGGGCAGCGCAAAGTGGTCGAGGCCGATGTTGACGTAACCGGCTGCGCCCAAGGCTTCGTTCACCGCCTGCTGCAAGCCCAGACGAGTGGCCGGATCGGGCAGGTCGGACTGGATAATCAGGTTCTGGTGTTTTTTCAGCCACGGCACATGGGCGTAGCCAAACACCGCCAGACGGTCGGGTGCCCATTCGGTAATGCGTTCCAGCGTACGACTGAAACTCTCCACGGTCTGCTTCGGCAGGCCGACGATCAGATCCAGATTGATGCTGGAAAAACCCAGTTCGCGCGACCAGTCAAGCACCTGCTGGATCAAGGCCTCGGACTGGATGCGGTTGACCGCCTGCTGCACGTCCGGGTCCATGTCCTGCACGCCGAACGACAAGCGATTGAAGCCGGACTCGCGCAGCGCCTCCAGATGCGCGCGCGTCAGTTCGCGCGGATCGACTTCGCAGCTGACCTCGGCATCGTCGGCCAGGGTGAAATGCTTGCGCATCATCGCCATCAGGCGGCGAATGTCGTCGGGATTCAGGTAGGTCGGTGTGCCGCCGCCCCAGTGCAGCTGACGCACCAGCCGCTGGGTATCGACCAACTGCGCGGTGTGCGTGATTTCCTGGTCGAGATAGGCCAGGTAGGGCTGTGTTTTGCTGTAGTCGCGTGTTGCCACCATGTTGCAGCCGCAGTAATAGCAAAGCGAATCGCAGAACGGGATATGGGCGTACAGCGACAGCCCGCGATCCGGCGCTGGGGTGGTGAGCGCCTCAATCCAGTCCGCCTCGCCGAAACCCGTATGAAAATACGGCGCGGTGGGATACGAGGTATAGCGCGGACCGGCAACGCTGTATTTCTGTAGCAATTCGAGCGTGGTCGTCATCACGGCATCCTAATATAAGATGTTTCTATCTTCTTATTATATCGCCATGCTTAAAAAACCGTGTAAACCGGGGTCACAGCGCGCGCCCGCTTTTGCGGTAAAGTTCGGGGCTGGAAAACCGTTGTCCCTTCCACACATGCGTCTGGATTCCCCATGTCCCGTCCCTTTTCCCTGCCCCGCCTGATCCGCCATATTGTCCTGACGCTGCTGCTGGCCACGTCGGGCGTACACGCGGATGACGCCACCGATCTGGCGCAAAAGGTCTATGACCGCCCCAACGGGCGCGATCTCGTCACGCTGAGTCGCATGGTGCTGACCGAAAAAGGCCGCGCGCCGCGCATCCGTGAACTCGTCACCTACCGGCTCGATAAATCGGGCGGCGAAACCGCCAACCTGATCCGCTTCCTCAACCCGGAAGACATCGCCGGAACCGGTCTACTCAGCATAGACAAAACTGACGGCAGTACCGACCAGTGGTTGTATCTGCCCGCGCTCGACCGGGTGCGGCGCATTTCCAGCGAACGCAAGGGTGGACGCTTCGTCGGTTCCGACCTGTATTTCGAGGATCTGCAGGAACACAAACCGTCGAAGGAACGCCACCGCCTGCTCGGCAAGCAAACCGAGAATGGCATCCTCTGCGACGTGCTCGAAAGCGTGCCGATCGATGCGGCCGATTCGGTCTACCGCAAGCGCATCAGCTGGATCGATCCCGCCACCGCCATCGCCCAGCGGGTGGATTATTTCGAAAAAGAAGCTGATGCACCCAGCAAACGCTGGCTGCTACGCAGCAAGAAACGCAATCAGGGCTACTGGACGCTCACCGACAGCCGCATGATCGATTTGGCCAACGGCCACGAAACCCGCATGGTGATCGACTCCGCGCAGTACGACCAGAAACTGCCTGCCAAATTATTCACCCCGCAAACCCTTGCCGACGAAAGCCTGGAATCCGAATACCGCCCATGAAAAAATCATTGCTGTCCCTGAGCCTGGCCCTTGCCACCCTGCCCTTGCTGGTTTCCGCAGTTGCCGCCGGCGACCTGCCGCCGCCCCGCGCCGCCGCCCAGGACGCGGCGGACGACTTACCGCCGCCGCGTACCACCACGCGCAAGCCCCCTGCAGCGCCGGCCGCCATATCCCCTGATGCCGCCGCCGTGACGAGCGCACCGCTGGAGCCGGCAGACGACCTGCCCGCCCCGAGCAGCAAGAAAGCCAGCGCACACGGCTTTCAGCCCACGCTTAAATACGGTGTCGACGACCTGCTGCTGGAAGGCGGCGCGCTACCCGACGCCACCGAAGCCAATAGCTATTCCACCCTGCGCGCCAAGGCCTACGTGCTGTGGCAGCCGAACCGCGACTGGGAGTTTCGCTCCGGTGCACGAG
>JAAPAA010000096.1 GCA_012274165.1 Thiobacillaceae bacterium | reverse complement strand
CGGCAGGCCAAGCACGCGCGCATCGAACTGGGCTTGCGAGAGAGCCGGCAGTGGTCTCATCGAGCCCGCAGCCGGCCAGATGAAGCGCCCCTGGCTCAACCGCCTGGCCGCGCACCAGATGCCGAAGCCATCGTGGATGAGCAACTTGATTCGCGTAGCGCGCGCGTTGGTGAACATGTAGCCGTGGTGGGCCTGAGCAGCGCCGAAGACCTGGACGACGCTCATCAGTAACCGGTCCGGGCCGGCTCGCATGTCGATGGGTTCGACCGCGAGCCACATCGCGTCGATGCGGATCATCGCAGCAGCTCTCGCATCCACGCCGCACACTCAGAGGCCCCGGCGCACGGCCATGTCACGACAACCTTGGTCGGGCCGCGTTGAAGCTCGATGCGGATATCCGGCATCGACGCAGCCGAAGGCAGCGGCACCTGCACGAAGCTCGACGGCAACTGCGGAGCTGCCTTCGAGGCAACTGCCACGACGCCAGCGGGTTCTTCGACGACCCCGCTCTCGGACTCGAGAACCCAGCGACGGACCAAGTTGGCATTGACGCCGTTGGCCATGGCCACCGAGGCCATCGAAACGCCAGGCGTGCAGCATGTGGCGACGACATACGCCTTGAATTCCGGGGAGTGCTTGCGGCGGCGACGCCGGCCGACGTCGGGGGAAGCAGTAGTGTTCACGTGTCCACGATGAAGTTAAGTGGACAGGAGCATCCTATTGCCCTCGGCGATTTCAAGATGGGACGGCGAGCCGCTTACGCTGCTGACGCCGCCGAGCGGCGCGGCTTTGCCACAGACAGGAGATGAGTTCTGCCTTCAGGGGCGAGCGAGCCAGGCCATAGACGGCGCGGTAGATGGTCTCGTGACTGACGTACAGCGGATGGCCCAACTCCGAGCCAATCAGGGGATCAAAGCAGCGCAACCTGCCGGCGATGATCTGAGGCGACCAATCGCAGCGCAAGCCTTGCAGAACATGAAGCCAGGTCGGAGAGCTCAAGTCTGAGCCCAACTTGCGGCGGGCCAGGCCGGCGCGCTGGCGGTGCTGGGCATAGTGCCGGGTGCCAAAGTGGGCCAGGTAGTGCCCAAAGGCGACCCATAGTCCGCGCCGACGCTCACGCGAAATCGTGGAGTGATCGCGAAGCAAGGCCCTGCCGATCTGACGACTGGACCAACCGGCCAGAGCCAGCGACTCG
Organism: Thiobacillaceae bacterium; assembly: GCA_012274165.1. Classification (GTDB taxonomy): domain Bacteria; phylum Pseudomonadota; class Gammaproteobacteria; order Burkholderiales; family Thiobacillaceae; genus Thiobacillus. The sequence continues at coordinate 2,911 of JAAPAA010000096.1, read as the reverse complement.
ATCCGAAAGCGTTCTGATTCAGAGAGGTGAGAGTATTGAGTTCCCATGTTTGCAACACCATGTGGGGTTATGGTGGTGCACTTCAACTCTGAGACCGGGGTGGAGCCTAACGTTCGAGTTGAGGCGGGATCGACGGTAAAGCGCCAGGCCCGGCGCAAGGATGATAGGCCACTCCTGGAGCCGGGCCTGGTGGCTTGCCGTTGGGCCTCGCCTCGAACGAGGAGTTAGGCCACGCTCGGCCGCCTATTGATCCGGCACTAAATCTTTGAACTTCTTGCGTGTCGTAGAGTCAGATCGAGCATGGAAAAGATCGACTCCCGAACGCTGCCGGTGGATGCGCTCAACGAGCGCCGTCGCCGCGCAGTGAAGATGAGGCTGGATGGCGCAAGCCTGAAGGACACGGCGGCGCAATGTGAGATGTCGCGCACGACGGTTATTGCGGCGCTCAAGGCCTACGAGGCCGGCGGCTGGAAGGCGGTGGACGTTGATCGAGGAGGCAGGCCGGTGGGCAGTGGCCGCAACCTCAATGCCGAGCAGGAGCGCGAGGTTCAGCGGCTGATCCGTGGCCGCACGCCCGATCAGTTGAAGATGGTCAACGCGCTGTGGACACGCCAGGCGGTGGCCGAGTTGATTCGAGATCGCTACGGCATCAAGCTGGCTGTGCGCACGATGGGCCTGTACCTCGAGCGCTGGGGCTTCACGCCGCAGAAGCCCATGAAGAAGGCCTACGAACAATCGCCCGCGGCAGTGAAGAAGTGGCTCGACGAGGAGTACCCGGTCATCGCCGCGTGCGCCAAGATCGAGGGCGCGGAGATCCACTGGGGCGACGAGACCGGCCTTCGCAGCGACGACGTGCGTGGCCGCAGCTACGCGCCCCAAGGGCAGACGCCGATCATCCGGGTGAACAGCAAGCGCCACGGCCTGTCGGTCATCTCCACTGTCACCAACAAGGGCCACATGCGCTGGAAGGCCTTCGATGGCGCGTTGAACTCCGACATCCTGATCGACTTCTTGCGCCGCCTCGTAAAGGACGCAGGTCGCAAGATCTACCTGATCCTGGACAACCTGCGGGTGCATCACAGCAAGCCGGTGAAGGCCTGGCTGGCTGGCTGAGCACAAGCACGAAATCGAAGTCTTCTACCTGCCCAGCTACAGCCCGGAACTCAACCCCAACGAGATGGCCAATGCGGACCTCAAGCAGGCCGTCACGAGGCTGGCGCCGGCGCGGACCAAGATGCAACTCGTGAAGGCCACTGCCAGGCACCTGAGCAGCGTTCAACGGCAGCCCGAACGGATCAAGAGCTACTTCCAGCATGCGCCGGTTCGGTATGCGGCTTGAGTTCAACACTTCAATGCCGGGTCAATAGGCTGGGCTTGCGAGACTTCTTGCTCCCAGCTGGGTAGCGAGTTCTTGGAACTTGTGAATCACGGCTGTTTTCGCCAGCCCCTTCGGAAGGTCTTGGAGCACGAAGCATTCGTTGCCCTTTCGCATTTCGAACCTGTAGGTGTCCGCTCCCGCCGAGTAGCCGGCGATGATCATGTCCGTAGTGTCCGACACGATGATTTGATTATTTGTCTGGGAGTCGGATTCGAAGTACTTGCTCCCTTTGACTACGGACACCAGAAACCACATAGGAGACCTTTCGAGTACGCGACCGAGTTGCCAAGTGACTTCTTTCGGTCCATTCGTTTCAACCGGAAGCGGCACTGAGCTGGTCAGCATACTCTCGAACGACAGCGCAGACGGAAGGCGGTGGCTGCTCACTGCGGAGGGAGTCTCGCAAACGCTTGATCGCGCGGCCTAACGTTCGAGTTGAGGCGGGACCGACGGTAAAGCGCCAGGCCCGGCGGAGGGATGATTAGCCTCACCTGGAGCCGGGCCTGGCGGTTTGCCGTTGGGCCTCGCCTCGAACGAGGGGTTAGGCCGCAGATGCATCGCGGAAGGCGCGCAACACAGAGTTGATGCGGGTTTGGTAGCCAGGACCCTGCGCTTTGAACCACTCGATGACGTCTTGGTCGACGCGCAGAGAAATGAGTTCCTTTGATGGCACTGGTCTCAGGCCCCTACGCACGATGCCGCGAACAACGTGGGCAGGGTCAAACTCTGGATGTTCATCCGTGGCCGCCCCCTTCTTCGTGGACATGAGGCGCCCCCAATCAGTCTTGGACTTCACTGAAGAAGCGGCGCGCTTCGCGGCCGGTTGTTTTGCGGAAGGAGATGATGCGGATTTCATCGTCTGACTCTGTGTGTGCGACGGAGACTGGCACACCAGCCAGGAGCCCCAGTGAGATGAAGCGTTGCTCTCCGTATGCGAAGCGGTCATCGTCATAGGTAAACGTCAGGCCTTCAAAGACGCGGGGTGCGTCAATGAAGTCGAGTCCCGTGTTCCTTCAGATTGATGCCGCGCTTGCGCTCGGACCAGGTGAAACGCATGCACAAGTGTAGCTACAGGCCGTGAGGCTGGCAAGGAGCGCGTTTTCTGCGGCCTAGACAGAATGGCTTCGCAAGTTAGGGTGGCCCGCCCCCTGCAATGACGTAGGTTGCACGCCAGTGGCGTGCCGAGCTACACCAACGCACCTGGCCGACGGGCGGTCAGGTCGTTGCGAACTTGCAAGGAGACGGGCCATGGAGAAATCTAGCACTCTGTTCGTCGGTTTGGACGTTCACAAGGAAAGCATCGATGTCGCCACGGCGGATACCGGCCGTGACGGCGAGGTGCGGCATGTGTGCAGCATCGGCGGAGATCTTGTCGGGCTGGACAAGGCGCTGCGCCGGCTGATCAGCAGGGGGCATCGCTTGCATGTGGTCTACGAGGCCGGCCCCTGCGGGTTCGTGATCTGGCGGCACTTGAGCACGCAGGGCATCGACTGCGAAGTCGTCGCACCGTCGTCGATTCCGAAGCGTTCGGGG